>NZ_JBICKE010000066.1:0-85341 GCF_043103865.1 Pseudomonas sp. yb_5 | reverse complement strand
CGCGAAGAGGCCGGCACAGGCTTACTTCAACCCAGACGCCCAAGCACCTATGCCGAACATTTTCCTGGTCGAAGACGACAGCGCCCTGTCCGAGTTGATCGCCAGCTACCTGCAACGCAACGACTTCCATGTCCAGGTGATCGCCCGGGGCGATCATGTGTTGGACGAGTACCGTCGGCAAAGGCCTGATCTGGTCATCCTTGACCTGATGCTGCCGGGCATCGATGGCCTGCAGCTGTGCCGGCTGCTGCGCCAGGAGTCGCAGACCCTGCCAATCCTGATGCTGACCGCCCGCGACGACAGCCATGACCAGGTGCTTGGCCTGGAAATGGGGGCCGACGACTACGTGACCAAACCCTGTGAGCCACGCGTGCTGCTGGCCCGGGTGCGCACACTGCTGCGCCGCAGCAGTGTCAACGAACCGCGTTTGGACAACGACCTGATCCTGATTGGTGGCCTGCGCATCGACCTGGCCGAGCGTACGGTGAGTTGGCGTGGCGAGGAGGTGGAGCTGTCCAGCGGCGAGTACAACCTGCTGGTGGTGCTGGCGCGCAATGCCGGTGAGGTGATGAACCGCGACCGTATTCTGCAACAGTTGCGTGGCATCGAGTTCAATGGCACCGATCGCTCCGTTGATGTGGCCATTTCCAAGCTGCGGCGCAAGTTCGACGACAACGCCGGCGAAGCGCGCAAGATCAAGACCGTGTGGGGCAAGGGCTACCTGTTCAGCCGTGTCGAGTGGGAGTGTTGATCGGCCATGCTCAAGATCCTGGTGCGGCTGTATCTGGTGATCATCGTCGCCTACGCCGGCGCGTTGCTGTTCATCCCTGACACCATCGTCGGCCTGTTCCGCGACCGGTTCATGGCCTACAACCTGGACCAGGCCAAGGGTGTACAAGCGTTGATCGTGCGCCAGTTCCGCCAGGCTCCGCGCGAGCAGTGGCCAGCGGTGGAGCAGGAACTGGCCAGCGATTTCGCGCCGCTGCAACTGCAGCTGCTGCGCATGGATCAGGCCGGTTTGAGCGATGAGGAGCAGGCGCGCCTGGAGCATGGCCTTTACGCTGTGCGCATTGCCGAGTGGGGCTATTACGAGACGGTGCTGGCGCCGCTGGACAAGGAGTGGCTGGTACGCCTGCATTCCCCGCCAGACCCGCTGGACATCAACGTGCTGTCGTGGGGCGTGACCGTGTTGATTGGTGCAGCCATGCTGGGGTGCCTGCTGCTGTGGGTTTGGCCGCACTGGCGTGATCTGGAGCGCCTCAAGGAGACCGCTCGGCGCCTGGGCCAGGGGCAGATGGCCGAACGTACGCACATTTCGCCTCACTCCAACATTGGTGAACTGGCCGGGGTATTCGACACCATGGCCAGTGACCTGGAACGCCACGTCAACCAGCAGCGTGAACTGCTGAATGCGGTTTCGCACGAGTTGCGCACGCCACTGACCCGGCTGGATTTCGGCCTGGTGCTGCTGTTCGACGAAGTGCCGCCAGCCAGTCGCAAACGCCTGCTGGAGTTGGTCGGGCATGTGCGCGAGCTGGATGAACTGGTGCTGGAGCTGCTGTCCTACAGCCGGTTGTACAACGCCGACCAGGCGCGGGAGCGGGTGGAGGTATCGCTGCTGGAGCTGGTCGACAGTGTGCTTGGCGGCTTTGCCGAGGAACTCGATGGGCGCGGTATCCACTGGGAAGTGCGGGCCGAGGGTGAGTTGCCGCGCTTTGTACTGGACCCGCGGCTGACGGCGCGCGCGGTGCAGAACCTGGTGCGCAATGCCATGCGCTATTGCGATGAAAGCCTGTTGCTGCGCTTGCGCCTGGAAGCCGATGGCGCCTGCCTGCTGACGGTGGAGGATGACGGGATTGGCGTGCCTGTGGAGGAGCGCGAGCGGGTGTTCCAGCCGTTCTACCGTCTGGACCGCAGCCGCGATCGCAACACCGGTGGTTTTGGCCTTGGGTTGGCGATCAGCCGGCGGGCGATCGAGGGGCAGGGTGGCACCTTGACCCTGGCGCAGTCGGCGCTGGGTGGGGCGCAGTTCAGGATTCGTTTGCCTGCCGGATCATAGGTTGGCTGCAACCGCGAAGGGGCCGGGCCTGCTAATCCTGCTCTGCCAGTTGGCTGGACCACAATACAAAGCGATCCTTGCCGGTGTGTTTGGCTTCATATAGCGCCTGGTCGGCGCGGACCAGTGCTGTAGTCAGGCTCTCTCCCCGGTCAACCCTGGCCAGACCAATGCTGATGGTGACCGGGTGCTCGCCAACGTCCTCGCGCACGCGCTGGCACAGCGCTGCCACTCGCTGCTCGGCCCCTTGCTGATCCAGCCCTTCAAAGAAGATCGCAAACTCTTCACCCCCCAGTCGGGCAAACGCTTGGTCGGCCATGCTCGCCTTGATATGCAGGGCCACGCGCTTGAGCACCTCATCGCCGACGTCATGGCCGAAGCGGTCATTGACCCGCTTGAAATTGTCGATATCGATCATTGCCAGGTACTGCCCGGACGTCGCCATCCGTAGTTGGCGGTCGGCCTGGGCCATGAACGAGCGGCGGTTGGGAATGTCGGTCAGGGCATCGACGTAGGCTTGCTCCAGCAACACCTTGGACAGGTAGAAATTGTGCAGCTTGGCCTTGCGGATCTGCAGGTAGCTGTAGCTGACCAGGCCGCTTAGAAACACGGCATAGCTGATCAGCATGGCGCCTTCGAGCGCATGGGGCTCGATGCGGGTGTGGTAGAACGGATTAAGCATCACCCAGGTGATGACCATGGCGCAGAAGAATGACCAGCGCCGCACTGGCAGCACCGACATGGCATACAGTACGGTGGAAACCCCAAGCACCAACCACACCGGGCGCAGGGCCATCGGGAGGCCTTCGATCACCAGGCGCATACCCAGGGTGATGACGGTAATGAACAGCAGGTTGAGCACGTCGAAGTGATGGCTGCGGCGGGTGAAACGCAGCACTACGATCAGGCTGCCGAGCAGGGCGATGAACAGGAAGGACAGCCAGGTGAAGCCTTGGTCGCCAAGGAAGCTGACGATCAGGTCGAAGATTAGCCAGATCAGGACGCTTATTGAGAATACCAGCAGACAGAACGAGCGCATGGACTCGAATTCGTGCTGGCGGAACTCGGCGCGCAGGGCGGCGGGCGCGACCTGCTGGCGTACGTGGGCTTCGATGGTCTTGAGCATCGGTGGGCTCCTGAGGCTACTACTTTTTCAGGCCTGGACCTTTCGCGGGTAAACCCGCTCCTACAGGGACCGTACGGTGTGGGGGACCTGTGGGTTTATCCGCGAAGAGGCCGGCCCTGGTGACTCATTGCTGTGGCAAGACACCCCTGGCCCAGGGCCGGTAGCGCAAGGCAAACACTGCCTCGGCATGGCACCCGCTACCCAGCCGGGGCTCGGCAGGCTCCGCCCGAAACGCCTGCTCGGGCGCGCTCACCTGGCGGAACGCCTCACGCACCACACCCACCCGGCACGGCAGGGCCTGCTCATAGCCCTGACGCACCAACGCCGGCAAACGTCCGGTGCCGGCGCCATCCTGCCACCACACAGTCAAGCCCAAGCCGGCCAGTTGATCCAGCCAGACGGCATTGACCCGCGGCGACAGCTTGCCCGTGCTGAAGGCGCTGATATGCAACGGCTTGTCCAACCGGCGGTTGAAGGCCTGTAGCTGGCTGTACAGCGCATCACGCCGTTCGGCCTCGCGTAGATGCTGGTCGTCCAGCTCCATGGGCAGGTACCAGCCGTCCACTGGCAACTGCCAGGCCTGGCGCAGTTGCTGGTACTGGCTGAGCGAACGCCCCAGCTGCGCTTTCCAGTAGCTGTTCAGGCCTTCGCCATCCAGCTCGTCGAGGCGCTGGTAGTAGGCCGGGTCCATGTACAGCCCCAGCACCAACTGCAGGCCTTCGGCACGCGCCGTGCGCAGGCTGTTGGCCAGCCAGCCTTTGGCTCCGCCGAAATCGCTGTCGCCGTAGGCACTCCATTGCACGATCAGGGTTTTGCCACCTTGGGCCGCGGTGGCTTGCCACAGGTGCTGCCACTGGGCGGGCGTGACGCTGGCATCGCGGTTCAGGGGTTGGTAGAACAGGCGCTGGTCAGCTGTGGCCGGTAGGCACAGGGCCAGCAGGCAGAAGGCGATGAGCGCACGCATCAGAAGGTCATCTCCGCACCGACCAGCACGCCGTTGGCGCGCTCGTAAAGGTTACCGCCCAACGATTGCTGGTACTCGGCACGCACTTTCAGCGAGCCGCGGTAGGCGTTGTAGCGGTCGTCGTCGAACCACCATTGCCAGCGCACGCCGACACCGGCGCGGGCGTCCTGGCGCCAGTCGTTGCCAGGGTCCTGGCTGGAGAACTCGACAAAGCCGTAGGGCATGAGGGTTTGCGGCGAGCTGCCCGGCAGCTTCCAGGCGTGGCCTTGCTGGTAGCGCGACAGCCAGGCATGGTCGCCGGCGCGGGTCCACCAGGCAGCATCGAGGTAGAGGAACCGTTCGTTCCAGTCGTCCTCATCGATGCGCCAGTCGTTGCGCCAGCCTCCCTGGTCGAGGAACGAGGCGGTGGCGCGCAGCAGCAGGTCATTGCTCGATTCGGCGTGGTGGCGCAAATCGCCCCAGTTGCCGCCGACCTTGGCCGGGCTCAGCAGTTGGCCAAGGCTGAGGCCGCGGTAGTGGGCTTCGTCGATCTGCCGCTGGTGGTAAAGCTCGGCATACAGGTTGAGGTTGGCCTGGCCGAGCGGTTTGTAGCGCAGGCCGACACCGGTACCCATGCTCTGCGCATAGTCGGTGCGGCTTTGGCCACCGAACAGTACCCGGCCATACACTGACAGGGTGCTGCCATTGCGGCTGGGCTCCTCGCCCAGAGCATGGTCCCACATGGCCAACTGCACGTTCTGCGATTGCGCCCGGCGCAAGCTGCCGCTGCGCTGGCCGTTGTCGAGAAATTTGTCGTTGGTCGAGGTGCCAGCCGGCGACCAGGTGCTGGCCAGGGTAATGGTGTCGCGACGTGACAGGCTCTCGTGAGCGCGGCGCTGGCGGTACTTGCGGGCCTCCAGGCTGCCGTATTCGTCATCACCGTCGACCAGGTTCTGCTCTACGTCGAGGATGCGGCGCAGTTCGCGGCGTGCCGCAGCGCTGTCTGCATGTTCGTCGTAGCGCAAGGCAAGTGTTTCGCCAAGGCGGTAGTCCTCGGGGAAGTCGCGAGTGGCGCGCTCAAGGTAGGGGATCGACTGCATGCGCTGAGCCTTGTCCGTCGAGCCAGCCAGGCGCATGCCGTAGTCGGCGCGATAGCGCGGCTGGTCGGGAGCCAGGCGCACGGCTTCGGCTAGCCAGGCGGTGCTCTGCGCACTGTTGCCGGCCAGTTGCGCAGTGCCGGATGCGGCGTAGTAGTGATCGGCGCGCGGGTTGTGCGCCAGCGCCTGGCGCTGGAAGCCCAGCGCGGTCTGCGGGTCACCTTGGCGCTGGGCGATGGCGGCGCCCAACGCCCAGTCGTCGGCGCTTTGGTGCGCGGCAGCGTCCCAGTAGCGGCGCGCTGCATCAGCGTCGCCTGCATTCAGCGCGCCGCGTGCGGCGGTGAGGCGGGCATTATCGGTGAAGGCGCTGTCTGGCAGGCTGCGCCAGATGGGCTGGGCGGTTTCGGAGTCGCCGGCCGCTTCGAGTGCGTAGGCCAGCGCCAGACGGTTGCCAGGACCGCCCAGGCGCTCGGCAGCCTGGTAGTAGACCACCGCCTCACCCGGCTGGTCGGGCATGGCGCAACGGCCCAGGGCGCGGTACTGGCCAGGTTCGCTCGGGTTGGCCGGCACTGCCTGGCGTACGGCATCGCACTGGCCGGCTTGGGCCAGCCGTCCGAGCAACTGGGCGCGGGTGTTGGCGTTGACCCGGGGTATCAGGCCGAGCATGCGGCGGCTGTCCAGGGGCCCGTCGTTGCGGGCATACAGGTTGCCCAGCCGCTGTAGCAGCGATGGGCCTAGGCGGCCCTGGCGGCGGTCGTAGGCCTGCTCCAGCAATTGCCGTGCGTGATCGCCGTGGCCCTGTTCGGTCAACAGGAAGGTGGTTTGCTCCAGTGCGGCGAGGTCGCCGGTCTGTCGATAGCGTTGTTCCCATTCTGCGGTGGTGCGCGGCTGCGGCGGTGGGGCGCCATACAGGCGCTGCTTGAGCACGGCATAAGCCCGTGGGTCGGAGCTGGCGGAGCAGCCCTTGAACTGTTCCCGGGCCAGGTCCGGGTCTTGATGTGACAGCCAGTCGACCGTTTCGAGGCAGGGGCGCTGCAGGTCGTTGCTCAGGCGCCGCACCAGCGCCGCATCGTCGCCTTCGCGGGCCAGTTGCCAAAGTTGCTGGCGCTGTTCGGGTTTCTGCAGTTGATCAGGCGGTAGCGACTGCAGCCAACGTTGGGCCTGCTGGTGGTGGCCGACGGCAATGGCGCGGTTGGCCATGGCCAGCCGCGTCTGGTTGGCCGCTGCGAGGGAGGGGGCGTGGGCCAGCAGCGCAGTCAGGCCCTTTTCGTCAACTTGCTGGATATAGGCATTGGCCAGGCGTTGCCAGTCTTCGGCAGGCAACTGGCCTGTGTCGGCCAACGGCTGCAGTTGCTCGATGGTTTCCTTCCAGTTGCGCAGCTGTTCGGCGAAGTTGGCCCGGGCCAGGCGCAGTACCTGGCCGTCGCCCCCGGGCGGTAGCTGGTTGAGCCATTCCAGCGCTTTGGCAGCGCCTCCAAACTTGGCCAAGCTCAGGCTGTAGGCCTGCCACAGGCGTATCCGGTGGTTGCCGTCGCTGGCGACCAGCCATTGCTCCACCTGGCTGGCCGGTGGCGGGTCCTGCTCGATCCAGGTCAGGCGCAGCTCCAGCAGGGTGTCGGCGTATTCGGGGCTGTCGCCTAGCTGTTCGGCCAGCGCTTGAGCCTCCTTGTAACGGCGCTGGCGGGCCAGGGCTTCGACCAGCAGGGCGCGGGCTTCGTCGTTGTTCGGCACCCGGCCCAGCACATGGCGGGTCAGGCGCTCGACTTCAGCCCAGTTATCTTTCCTGGCCTCGCGATAGCTGCGGTCCATGAACGGAAAGCTGGTGAACCGCTGGAAGTCGGTCATCGGTGCCGAAGCGGCAACGGGCAGGGCAGCGGAGCACAGCAGCAGGCCAGTGAAAGTAAGGGAAAAACGCGGCTTCATGCCACCTCCCGGGTCAGATCAATAGCCACTTGCTGTTCACTGGCCTGTTCGATCAGGGCCTGTTCCAGCACCTGCCTGGTGATGATACCGCGGGCGATCAGGTGCTCGCCGAGGCTTTGGTGTTCGGGATCGAAGTCGATCAACGCCTGGTTGAACAGGGTGACAGGGACCATACCGCGCACCTGCAGTAGCGCGCCAAGCATGACTTGGTGATGGCTGACTCGCTCCAGCAGCGCTTCGTCGTCCTGGTGGCGTTCGAGCACGGCCAGCATGTCTCGGGTTTCTTGATGCTGCCAGGGGCTTGGGTAGTGGTAGCGAAGCCCCAGTGTGACCCGGCCCTGGGGGGCCAGGCGTGCCTTGACCGGGCGTTTCAGCTGGCGGCTGATCACACCCAGCGACACCTGGCTGACCGGGCTTTCACTGGCCAGGATCAACGTGTCGCCGTCTTCGTCCACTGGCAGTACACCATAATGGGTGGCCAGCTTGCGCGGCAGTTTGGCGATCAGTTGCGGGTCGAGCTTGAACGGGTTCAGCGGTGCCCAGGGCAGGTCCAGTTGCTCGGCCAGGGTGGCCACCAACTGCTCACTGTTCAGCCAGCCACGCAGTAGCAGTTCGCGGCCCAGGCGCCGACGAACCGGGCTGGTGATGGCCTGCTGCAACTGTTCGTCGGTGATCAGGCCCTTGGCCACCAGGCGCTGGCCCAGTGGTGTGCGAGCCGGGGTGGCGATGGCGGGGAACTCGTGGGTGGTCTTGTCCCAGGCCACGCGCCGCGAATCGCCCATTTCCATTACCTGGCGCAGGGCACGCAGGTTGGCGAAGAAGTTGACGAAGTTGCTCCACATCATCCGCGGCGCTGACAGCAAGCCCTCGCCGATGCCATAGAAGCGGGTGACGAACCAGGCGCGCTGGAACAACCTGTTGAGCAGCAACAGGCCGTTGAGCCACAGCAGGGTCGACAGCAACCAGCTGTCGCTGAGGATCGACATGAAACGCCATGACTCCGGCGCAATCACCGTAACTAGCCACATGGCCAGCAACACCAGCAGCAACAGGTTGACCAGGAAGCTCAGCAGGTAGGCGAACAGCCCGCGGCGGTCACGCCAGAGGAAATAGTTGAGCGCACCTTTTCGGCTCCAGCCGAGGTTGCTGGTGCCCTGGAACACGATGCCGACGATCCAGCGCGACTTCTGTCGGATGGCATGCTGCCAGTCACGCGGGAAGTGCTCGCGCACGCAGATCACCTGGGAGAATTCGCGGCTCATGCCCGGGCGCCATTCCTGCTTCAGGGCCAGCGCCGGATCGGTGATGGAATAGCGGGCGAAAATGCACTTCATGCCTTTTTGCTTAAGGCGAAAGCCGATGTCGTAGTCCTCGGTCAGGCTCTGTACGTCAAAGGCGATGCCGTCACCGTCCTCGAGCAGTGCGCTGATGGCGCGGCGGCTGAAGCAGGTGCCGACGCCAGCACTGGGCACCTGGCCGGTCAGCGCTTCGCGCACGATCACGTCCTTGCCGTGGTTTTCGGCAAACTCGTCGACATAGTGGCCGGCAGTAAAGCCCTTCCACTCCGGTGCGTAGGGATACACCGGGATCTGGATCATGTCCTTGCTCGGCAGCAGGTAGTTGAACAGGCGCAGCTCCATCGGCGAGATCACGTCTTCGGCGTCATGCAGGATGAAACCGGCGAACTCGATGCCGGCGTCCTGCTGGAAGCGCAGCAGCGCGTCGATGATGTTGTTCAGGCAGTCGGCCTTGCTGGTGGGACCGGGGCGGGCGCAGACCACTTTGTGCACGTTGGGGAAGTGCAGGCACACCGCGTCCACGTCGGCCTGGGTTTGCGGGTCGTTGGGGTAGGTGCCGACAAAGATCTGGTAGTTCTCGTAGTCGATGGTCGAAGCGGCCAGGCGGGCCATTTCACCGACCACGCCGACTTCGTTCCAGGCGGGGACCATGATGGCCAAAGGTTTTTCCGGGACTTCGTACAAGCGCTTCTCATCGGCCCTTTCGAACTTGCCGTAGATGCGAAAACGCCGGATCAGCGTGCGGCCCCAATAGCACAGATCGATGAACAGGTCGTCCAGGCCCAACAGGAACATCAACGAGGCAAGGGTGATCGCCAGGAGCTTCAGGCCGAACAGCAGGTAAGTGAGAAAATCGATGAATACCAGGCTCATGTGTCAGCCACCGGCAGGGCAGAGTGGGCCATCGTCTTATCCTCGCTCGTTCCCTCGACGAAGGTGCAGGAGATGTCACTGTCATGTACGGAATAGATACAAGCAGCCGAACGCGGGATTGTCCAAATTTCGGGCTGTTTCTTGCGGGCTGCATCTTGTAGCTTTACAGGTCGTTCATTCAGGGAGCTGAACATGCAAGGCAAGGCCCGCAAGATCGTCCAGGCCATTCTCTATGAGGCCATCGCCGTCGCCTGCGTGGCGCCCGCACTGGAGCTGGCGTTCGGCGCCGGCATGGCGCAGTCGACCCTGCTGTCGGTGCTGATGTCAGGCATCGCGATGAGCTGGAACATGGGTTACAACTGGGTGTTCGAACGTTGGGAAGCGCGCCAGCACAAGCGTGAGCGCACTTTCCTGCGGCGCCTGCTGCATGCGCTGGGCTTCGAGGGTGGGCTGGTGGTGATTCTGCTGCCGCTGGTGGCGTACTGGCTGGACGTGAGCCTGTGGGCGGCACTGCTGACCAACCTGGCGCTGTTCGTGTTCTTCTTCGTTTACGCCTTTGTCTTCCAGTGGGGCTTCGACAAGGTGTTCGATGTGCCGCTTTCGGCGCAGCAGGCCAAGTGTTGACTTTCGGCCGCGAGGCAGGCTAAGTTCCAGCACCATGAATACATTCCCGCACGTGAACGCCATTATTATTACCGCCATTATCAGCTTGGCGGGCTAGCGCGTACGTGCACCGAACCCGCCCTGGAGGCGGGTTCTTTCTCTCTGACTCCTGGGCAACGTGAAAATAGCCAAGGAGTCATCGATGACCAGCTTCAGTGTCCCTCGTACTACCGTCACCCCTCAGCAGCTGCTGTCGGAGCAGGTGCGGCGCATTCTTGCCGCGCCGGTGTACGACCTGGCCATCGAAACGCCCCTGCAAGCGGCTCCGGCCTTGTCTGCCACACTGGGCAACCAGGTGTTGCTCAAGCGCGAAGACCTGCAGCCTACGTTTTCGTTCAAGATCCGGGGTGCCTATACCCGCCTGTCGCGTCTGACCGATGCGCAGCGTCAGCGCGGGGTGATCACCGCGTCGGCGGGCAACCATGCCCAGGGCGTGGCTTTGGCGGCATCGCACCTGGGTATCAAGGCAACCATCGTCATGCCCACCACCACGCCATCGTTGAAAGTCGAAGGCGTGCGTTCGCGCGGCGGGCATGTGGTGCTGCAGGGCGAGAGCTTCCCGCATGCGCTGGCCCACGCACTGAAGCTGGCCGACAGCGAAGGCGCGACCTTCGTGCCACCGTTCGATGACCCGGATGTGATCGCCGGGCAGGGTACCGTGGCCATGGAGATCCTCCGTCAGCGCCCGGGGGCGCTGGACGCTATCTTCGTGCCCGTGGGCGGTGGCGGCTTGATCGCCGGTATTGCCGCCTATGTGAAGTACCTGCGTCCTGAAGTGAAGGTGATCGGCGTCGAGCCGGTGGATTCCAACTGCCTGCAGGCTGCCATGGCCGTCGGCGAACGTGTGATCCTGCCGCAGGTCGGCACCTTTGCCGATGGCGTGGCGGTGGCGCAGATCGGTGCCCATTGCTTCGAGCTGTGCCGCCACTTCGTCGACGAGGTGGTGACGGTGAGCAGTGACGAGCTGTGCGCGGCGATCAAGGATATCTACGACGACACCCGTTCGATCACCGAGCCGTCCGGGGCCCTGGCTGTGGCAGGTATCAAGAAGTACGTGGCGCGTGAAGGTGTACAGGGGCAGACCCTGGTGGCCATCGACTCCGGCGCCAACGTCAATTTCGACCGCTTGCGCCATGTGGCCGAGCGGGCCGAGCTCGGTGAGCAGCGCGAGGCGATCATCGCCGTGACAATTCCGGAACAGCCGGGCAGCTTTCGTGCCTTTTGCCAGGCACTGGGCAAGCGGCAGATCACCGAATTCAACTACCGCTACCATGCAGGCAAGGAGGCGCGCCTGTTCGTGGGGGTGCAGACCCACCCGGTGCACGACCCACGTGAGCAGTTGCTGGCCAGCTTGCGGGAGCAGGGGTACAGCGTGCTCGACCTGACCGACAACGAGCTGGCAAAGCTGCATGTGCGCCATACCGTAGGCGGGCATGCCGCGCCAGGGGCGGATGAGCGGGTAATGCGCTTCGAGTTCCCCGAACGGCCAGGGGCGTTGCTGGGGTTTCTGGAGCGGTTGGGCAAGCGCTGGAACATCAGCCTGTTCCATTACCGCAACCATGGTGCGGCGCAGGCTCGGGTGTTCGCTGCTTTGGAAGTGCCAGCGGACGAGCTGGCGAGCTTGCCGTTGACGCTGGATGAGATGGGGTATCAGTATTGGGACGAGACTGACAACCCGGCGTACAAGCTGTTCCTGGGCTGACGCACACGTGTGGCCAATGCAAGCGTGTCTAGCCGCTTGCTTGCCGCCTTTGATCGCTGCGTGAGCCAACGAATGGGTTTCAACGCTCGCGCATGAAAAAACCGGCAACGAACTTGCGGAACGTTTCCAGGCTTTTGAAGTCGGCGTAGCGCTTGAAGTTCTCGGTGTCCGGCTCGGGGCCGATGGGCTGTTCCAGCAGCGACACTGACAACACCCGGTCCTGGTCCGAGGTCAGCACCAGCTCATCCATCACCTGCCCACCGATCACGGGGCGACGCATCTGCACCTTCACGCCTTTACTGGCCATCCAGTCGATCAGCGACACCAATGCCTTGAGCGGCTCGCGCTCTTCATCGCGGTACACCGGGAACAGGTGCGCGCGCGACAGCACGGGCACACTGGCCACATGGATCAACTCATAGAAATGGCTACCGGCGCTGGTTGGCGAGTAGATCATCAGGGCCAGCAACGGCCCGGTGGTGCGGCTCCCGCCCCAGTACAGGTGATGCCCCTGGAAGTCGAAGCCTTCCTCGCTGCGGTTGTTGAACAACTTGCGCCCTTTGATCTGGTCGACGCAGTCCAGCAGCAGGCCGTGGCGGCGATGGTTGCCGAACACGGAGGCTTCGCGCAGGCGGGACTTGAGCATCATCATGTGCTTCATGTCCAGGCGGGTTTCCAGGTAGTTGCTGGCGGGCACCCGCTCCAGCAGCGGATAGCGGCTGGCCACGCTGCGCAACTCGGCAAATTGTGTGGTCAGGTCTTTTTTCAGGTGAGTGGCGTAAAGGTTGAGCCCGCTGGTTTCAATCCAGGTCAGCAGCAGTGACAGCAGGCGCTGCTGTTCGCGTCTGTCGTTGCCATCGCCGACGCTACCGGCCGTGCCAGCACGGAAGTCGCTGATCAGGCGCAAGGGTGTATCGGGTGGCAGCCAGGCGGCGGGGGGGACAGGATCGTTATCACGCTCGGCGGCTTCCCGCTCGTCCTTGGTGAACGGGCAGCCTGGCGCGTGCTCGGCGGTGCCCGGGTTGTTCTTGAGGAAGAGCGTACCGGTGCTGCCGTTGAGGGTGACGTTGAGCACCGGCAAGGCATCGTTGCGGCAGTCGCAAGCCAGCCACTGGTTGGCGTTGCGCACTTTCATCAGTAGCTGGTTGGCCTGTAGCAGGCGCGGGCCGGCGAGGCTGCCGGTGGCAAAGCCGACCAGCAGTTCCTCTTCGGCGGGGGTCAGGCTGCGCACCTGGGTGGCGGTTTTGTCGATGATTCGCATGAAGCAGCTCCAAGCTACGAGCCTCAAGCTTCAAGCAAAGTCGCGCGGCTTTCAACTCGCCGCTTGGCTTCCGCCGAACATCTTCGCGGCGCGGGCGCGAATCTCGTCGGGGGTCAGGTCCTCCTTGTGGGTGGAAACGAACCAGATGTTGCCAAACGGATCTTTCAGAGTGCCGCTGCGGTCACCGTAAAACTGGTCGGTCAAGGGGTGTAACTGGATGCCCCCGGCGGCCAAGGCCTGGGCGTAGACCTTGTCGCAGTCTGCAACATACAAGTGCAGGCCTACACCCGCACCGCTGAGTTTCTGGCTGGCGGTGAGGCCGCCTTCCATGTCGCAGGGGTCGCCCAGCATCAGCGAAGAATCGCCGATTCTCAGTTCGGCATGGCCAACGCGACCGCCTGGGGCATCGAGGCGGAACATTTCCACCGCCCCAAAGGCTTGCTTGTAGAACTCGATGGCCTTGGCGGCGTCGTTGATGGCCAGGTAGGGCGTGATGCTGTGCTGGCCTTCGGGGATAGGTTTGACTGCCATGTTCGACTCTCCTGTGCAATGGGCGCCGGACGGCGCCCTGTTGCTTAGAGTCGTTCGCCCAGATGGAAAATCGACAGTGACGCTAGATCGATTGTCTCTAAGCGCGGCGGGTCAGAAGATGTAGTCGGTGGTCAGGAAGCCCGACTGGCGGTTGCGGATGATCTCGCTGATCAGCGCTTTGTTGGCCTCCTGGAAGCGTGTGGCGACCAGCGTCCGGATGGAAAACACACGCAAAGCGTCATCTACGGACAGCGTGCCCTCGGCGCTGTTCTTGCGGCCGTTGAACGGGTAGGTGTCCGGCCCGCGTTGGCACTGGGCGTTGATGTTGATGCGCCCGACCTGGTTGGCAAAGATGTCGACGAGGCTGCCGATGGTGGCCGGGTCGTTGCCGAACAGGCTCAGTTGCTGGCCGTAGTCGGAGTCCAGTACATAGTCGATCACCGTTTGCAGGTCGCGGTAGGGCACCACCGGTACCAGCGGGCCGAACTGCTCCTCGTGGTACACGCGCATTTCCCGGCTGACCGGGTACAGCAAGGCCGGGTAGAAGAATGAACCGCGGCTGTGCCCGCCATTTTCGTTGAGCACGCGTGCGCCCTTGTCCGTCGCATCGGCAACCAGGCCATCGAGGTAGTCGACCTTGCCGGGTTCGGGCAACGGCGTCAGCGCCACGCCAGGTTCCCACGGCATGCCGGGCTTGAGCGCGGCCAGTTTGCGCTGGAATTTGTCCAGGAAGGCCTCGACCACATCCTCATGGACGAACAGGATCTTCAGTGCCGTGCAGCGCTGGCCGTTGAACGACAGCGCGCCGGTGACGGCCTCTTCGACAGCGTTGTCGAGGTCGACCTGGGGCAGCACGATGCCCGGGTTCTTGGCGTCCAGGCCCAGTGCGGCGCGCAGGCGATGCGGGCGTGGGTGCAGTTTCTTCAGGTCGCTGGCGGCTTTATGGGTACCGATGAAGGCGAAAACATCGACCTTGCCGCTGGCCATCAGCGCGCTCACCGTTTCCCGGCCACGACCATAGATGACATTGATCACGCCTGGCGGGAAGCTGTCGCGGAACGCTTCGAGCAAGGGGCGAATCAGCAGTACGCCGAACTTGGCCGGCTTGAACACCACGGTGTTGCCCATGATCAGCGCCGGGATCAGCGTGGTAAACGTCTCGTTCAGAGGGTAGTTGTAGGGCCCCATGCACAGGGCCACGCCCAACGGGACGCGACGGATCTGGCCGAGGGTGCCTTGTTCCAGTTCGAAGCGGCTGGAGCGGCGGTCCAGGTCCTTGAGGGCGTTGATGGTGTCGACGATGTAGTCGCAGGTGCGGTCGAATTCCTTTTCCGAATCCTTCAGGTTCTTGCCAATCTCCCACATCAGCAGCTTGACCACGGCCTGGCGCTGTTCACGCATGCGTGCAAGGAAGGTTTCGACATGCTGGATACGCTCGGCCACGCGCATGTTCGGCCAGGCGCCACGGCCTTTGTCATAGGCCTGCACGGCGGCATCGAGGGCGGTAAGCGCGGTCTCGGCATCCAGCAGCGGGGCGCTGCCCAGTATGACCTGATGCTCTTCGTCGCCTTGCTTGAGCCACACCGGGCTGCGCACCGTGGCCAACGGGCCGTCCCAGCGCCTGAGCTCTCCGTTGACCAGGTAGTCGCGTTGTTCCAGTGGGGCCCCCAGGCGCCAGGTTTCCGGGATGTTCTCGGCGCTGGGGAAGAGTGAATCGAGCAAACGGTCCATGGGTACTGCACCTCACATCAAAGGGCGGTTTTCAAGTCGGTTGAATCGTTTCAGCTACGAGCATGCACTGGCTGCCGGAAAAACACCAGTCTGGCTCAACATCGCTGCCCATGCCTGGCGGCAAGCAGTCGGCAACCTGACGGTCGTTTATGCTAAGAGAAGGCGTCAAAGGTTATTCATTGATAGCGAAATGGGCGGCGGACGCTTGATGGGCATGGTTATAGCAAAAGTTATGCTGAGCACCGGTTTGATGCGGGTAATTTGACGCCATGAAACTTGATCTGAAGTCAGCCAGAAGCCGCTTGCCAAAGCGTTTGCAGGCATCTTAAATTGTTACTGAATGTGATAATAAAGTTTCAAGTAAAACAATAAAAATCAAAGTGTTAAGTGATTTTGCCGGGTTTTTTCTCTTGTTCCGATTGGCCAACAGTGCACTTCAAAGGACGTCGAAGAAAAAATGAAAAAGACCTTGACGACTGTGGCGCGCAAGCTCCTGTCGCCCTCCACGCGCTACGAAGTCAGGCTGCTGGCCTGCAAAGTGCGAGAAATGATGGCGCGTGCCTGTCTCTGGCGTTGGGAAGTTGCGAGGTTTCGCCCGCAACAGGAAAGCCCGTACGAAATCCTCTACATCGGCCGCAAGCAGCAACGGGAAATGGCCAAGCTGCTGATCGGTGGCAAGGGCCAGGGCAGCGCATCGATCGTAGACAGTGCAAGTGCCACGGCGGCTGCCAGCCACGTCGTGGTCATCAGTGAAATGCCCACGTCGGGGGCGCTGTCAGTGCCGCATTACCTGAGCGCGGTGGTGCCGCTGGGGCGCCCACTGGAAGACATCACTGCCCGCTACGACAGCGAACTGCGGCGCAGCATTCGCAAGAACCGGCCCCTATATCACATGCGCCAAGCCCTTTCGGACGAAGAAATCGCCATGGCCGACCGGGAACTGCTGCGCCCATACGCTTCGGCCAGGCAGGGCATTCACGCCGCGCAGTTTCCTACCCAAGAGGTGTTCCGTATTGCCAAGAGTGTTGGCCGGCTTGACTTGATCATGCTGGGCGATGAGGTGATCGGCTGCCACCTGGGGTGTGAAGTGGTACGCGACGGCAAGCGTTACTGGAGCACGTTGCGCTTTGGTTATTGTGAAGCGGTGTTTTCCGATGCGAAGAAATTGCGCGAGGTGAATTCGATCACCACCTTCATGGCGCTCGAGTGGGCACTGGAGCAGGGCTTCGATTATTACGACATCGGCCTGTGTCTGGCGCGCCCGGACGACGGCCTGCTGAAGTGGAAGCGCCGCCGCGGTGGTGATATCGATTCGCTGGGTAACCATGCGTACCTGTTTGTCCGTTTGCCCAAGACCGGTACGGCAAAATTCCTGTGGGACACGCCGATGTTCGCGGTCGAAGGCGACAAGCTGACGTTGCATCTGGGGTTGCCGGATGGCCCAAGCGATGAGGAAGTTGCCAGTCGCTATCACGAAATGGTGTTTGGTGGCCTGCACAAGATTTATCTCTACGGAGGGAGCGGGGCAGGCGAACCGTTTGTGGAAACGTTGCGCAGCCGTTACGCCAGCTTGCAGTCACCGCCCACCATGGAACGAGTCACGAGCAATTGACTAACTGCCAGGGATGCTTTGATCTGGCGCCGGGCGCCGGGCTCCAGTCTTCGTCATCAGGGGGGACGCTTCATGGGAAGCGACATCTCGCAGTTCAGTGCATCGCCCGCAGCCAGGCAACACACCTGGACCTTGGCCGCCTACCGCCACATGCTGCGCAAGCGGCTGAGCAGGAAAGCGGCGATCGACATCAAGAGCCTCGCCACCAAGAGTTGGGACATTGCCCCGGGCGAGGCCACAGTTTCGCCGCCGGCCATTTTCCTGCCTGGCCAGCTCGATCGGGTGACGGGCTGGGAAGGCAAGCGGTTTTACCCTTACGTGCACCCGGCGCAGACCATGGGGGGAGGTGTCCACACGTTGCAAGGGCCAACCCGCGGCTACCTGGTCAAGGATGTATGGCTGGTCGATGGGGCGTTGTACAAGGGCAAGGCCAGCCATTGGCTGTCGCAGAAGCCGTGTACCTTCCCGACCATCCTCATCGACCATGAAATCGACCGCGCCGCGATCTACTGCACACAAAACGGTAACGCTTGGTTCGGCACCTGGCTGATGGAGGATTGCCCGACCTATGCGCTGGCCTGCAACGAGGGCATCCCGGTGACCACTGCCCCCTCTGTCAGGTATCCACTGTTTACCCAGGCACCGGCCTATGAAGACTGGCTGGACATGAAGCCTTTGCGCCTGCGCAGTGCGTTCTTCCGTGAGGTGGTGCTGTTCGATGACCAGAGCAACAACCGCAGCCGGCATGCTCGCTACCGAGCCATGGGTGACAAGCTGCTCTCGCATGTGTCGCACACGCAGCACCCGGGGGTTTTCCTGTTGCGGGGCGGAGATGGTGACCTGCGCCTGCTGCGCAACGAGCTGGAGCTTGCCGAGCATTTGCGCACTACCCGCGGTTTTCGCATCGTCAACCCGCTGAAGTCCGATGTACCCAGTATTGTCGCGGCGTGCGCCGGGGCTAAAGTGGTCATCGGGGTGGAGGGGAGTCAGTTGGTGCATGGCGTGAATGTGCTCCAGGCTGGCGGCTGCCTGCTGACTTTGCAGCCGCCAAACCGTTTCGTCAGTTACTACAAGTACCTGACGGATCGTGATCACCAGCATTTCGGCTTTGTGGTTGGCCTACCGGAAGGCGACGGTTTCAGGATTGATATTGGCGAAGTGGAGCGCACGCTGGATCTGTTTCCACGATAAGTGTGTAGTATTCGTGCATACGTCAGTGGCGAGCAGGGCTGTAGAGGATGATTGAGGTCTCACGGTTTTGGCGCGATCCTGCCTTGCCGTTCGTCGAAGCCCGACGGGTAGGGGACGGGCGCAAGGTGTGCTACGCCGCGCACTCCCACGAGAGCTTCTCCATTGGTGTCATCACGGGGGGGCGTAGCACTTATATCAACAGTGACCAGTGCGTTGAGGTTGGGGCGGGCACCACAGTGCTGATGAACCCGGGCGTGGTACATGCCTGCAATCCTGTTGCCGGGGATCCCTGGTCTTACCTGATGCTGTTCGTCGATCAGCCTTGGTTGCAGTCAGTAGGCTTTACCCTGCCAACGCAGACCTGGAGCCGCTCGCCTGTGTTGTATCGGCGGCTGTTGCAGGCCTTTGCCGACCTGTTCGATGCCAGGCTGCCTGATCGCGAGGCCCGTCTGGTGGCCCTGTTCAGCGAGTTGCCGGGCATGCTTGGTGGTAATGCCAACGAGGTTGACGAGGGCAATCCTCGGCTGGATGCAGCGGCAGCTTTCATACGCGCCCATCGCAGTGACCCGCTCAGCCTCGAGGATATCTGCGGGGCTTGCGGCCTGTCTCGGTCCTACCTGATTCGTGCTTTTCGCCAACGCTTTGGCCTGACACCGCATGGCTACCTGCTAGACCAGCGCGTGCAACTGGCCCGGGCGCAGTTGCGCCAGGGCCGGGCCATTGCTGACGTTGCACAGGAGGCAGGGTTTGCTGATCAGGCGCACCTGCAGCGGGCATTCAAACAGCACCTGGCGGCGACACCGGGGCATTACAGAAACGCCGTCGCTAGCCTGGGCGCTCCTGCAGGAGCCGGGCATGCCTTAAAGGATCAGGTAAACCGCGCTGGCGACCAGTAACACGGCCAGGCTCCGATTGAGCATGCGCAGGTGACGTGGGTTGTCCAGGTACTGGCGAATCACGCTGCCGGCCCACGCCCAGCAGGCCACCGAAATGAAACAGATTGGGCCATAGATCCAGGTAAACAGCCACAGCAAGTGCTGTTCACCGCCGGTGTAGGCTCCCACCCCGGCAACGGCTGCCAACCAGGCTTTGGGGTTAAGCCACTGCATTGCTGCGCCGTGCCAGGCTGAAGAGGGTCGGCCAGACTGAGCGTTGTTCAGGTTACCGTCGTCACTGGCCAGCTTCCACGCCATGTACAGCAGAAAAGCCACCCCGCCCCAGTGCAACATCAGGCCCAGCAAAGGCCAGCGCAGCAGCAGTTGATGCAGGCCCAGCCCCACCAGCACCAGCAGCAGGCAGAAGCCCAGCGTGGCACCGGCCACATGCGCCAGGCTGGCGCGCAGGCCATGGCGGGCACCGCTGCCGAGTGCGACGATGTTGACCGGGCCGGGGGAGATCGAGGCCGCAAGCGCGAAGGCGGCCATGGACAGGTACAGGCTCATGAGGAAGATCCGCGTGGTTGGGGAGGCGTTATCCTTGCGTGGCTGGCGTTCTGATGTATTGAACAAAAGTACCTGCGCACGACTCGCGCCTGCAGGGCTAATGGCGATGCAGGGGTGTTACAGGTTTTGTAATAGTTTTGCGCTACTACAGAAACCTGCTGTGCTTGTAGCATCGTCCTCCCAATTTTTTATCAAGGTCTATATGAGCACCTTCGCGGAGCCCCCCAGTCTTCGGCTTTTCCGGCCATCCTTCCCTCGTCCTTGTGACGTTTCCCTCGTGAGTACCCGCTAATGGAATGGCTAGCCGACCCCACGGCCTGGCTAGGCCTGTTGACGCTTATCGTCCTCGAGCTGGTGCTGGGTATCGACAACCTGGTGTTCATCGCCATCCTCGCCGACAAGTTGCCGCCGCATCAGCGCGACCGCGCGCGGGTCATTGGCCTGAGCCTGGCGCTCATCATGCGTCTGGGCCTGTTGGCCAGCATTTCGTGGATGGTCACCCTGACCGCACCGCTGTTCGAAGTGTTCGACAAGAGCTTCTCTGGCCGTGACCTGATCATGCTGTTCGGTGGTGTGTTCCTGCTGTTCAAGGCCACCATGGAGCTACACGAACGTCTGGAAGGTCACGTGACCCAGGCCAGTGGCACGCTGCGCCATGCCGCGTTCTGGCCGATCGTTGCCCAGATCGTGGTACTGGACGCGGTATTCTCGCTGGATGCCGTGATCACGGCGGTGGGCATGGTCGATGAACTGTCCGTGATGATGATCGCGGTGATCTTCTCGATCGGTATCATGATCGTTGCCAGCAAGCCGCTGACCCGCTTCGTCAACGCCCACCCGACGGTGATCATGCTGTGCCTGGGCTTCCTGATGATGATCGGTTTCAGCCTCACCGCAGAAGGTCTGGGCTTCCATATCCCGAAAGGCTACCTGTACGCGGCCATCGGCTTCTCGATCCTGATCGAGATGTTCAACCAACTGGCCCGTGCCCGCCGCAAGCGCAGCTTGCAACAGCATCGGCCGTTGCGCGAACGGACTGCCCATGCCGTGCTGCGCCTGCTGGGCGGCCGCCGGGTCGAGGCTGACGAGGTAGGCGAGGAAATTGCCGACCTGGTCGAGGGCGGCGGGGAACACGTGCTGTTCGACCGTCGTGAGCGGGTCATGATCAGCGGCGTGCTGAACCTGGCCGAGCGGCCGATTCGTACGGTGATGACTGCCCGTGCCGAGGTTGATGTGATCGACCTGGCGCAACCGGCCGATGCCATTGCCCAGGCCCTGGCCAATTCGCCGTACTCGCGCCTGCCACTCATCCGTGATGGTCGCGTGGACGAGCCCTTGGGCTTTGTGCACAAGAAGGAACTGCTGAAAGAACTGCTCTCGGGCAACCAGCCCGACCTGGAAAACATGGCCCGGGCGCCATTGAACCTGCTGGAGAGCTTCAGCATCCTCAATGCCCTGGAGCAAATGCGCGGTCAGTCGACCCACATTGCCTTCGTTGTCAACGAGTTCGGTGACTTCACCGGGCTGTTGACCATGACCGACATCCTTGAGTCGATTGCCGGCGAGCTGCCGGATGCCAGTGAAGTCGAAGGCCCGGGCATCGTTCAGGAGGGGGAAGGCTTTGTGGTCAGCGGCGCGCTGAACCTCAGCCAGGTGCAGGCGCGTACTGGCTTCAGTGCCCGTGCTACCGAGGATTACCAGACCCTTGCGGGCCTGGTGATGAGCTTGCTCGACCGCCTGCCGATGGTCGGTGACCGGCTGGCCTGGAATGGCTGGACGCTGACCGTGGAGGCGGTTGAAGAGCGACGGGTACGCCAGGTTCGGCTTACACCGAACGGCGACGCTGACGTAGCAGGTGCTTGAAGCCCTCAAGCACCAGCACCAGTACCGCGGCCCAGATTGGCAGGTAGGTCAGCCACTGATCCGGGCCGATGGTTTCGCCCAGCAGCAACGCCACGCCTACCAGCAGCACGGGTTCGACGTAGCTGAGCAGGCCGAACAGGCTGAATGGCAGCATGCGGCTGGCCAGCACGTAGGCAATCAGCGCCGAAGCGCTGATCGCACCAAGGATCGGGATCAGCACATAGAGCCCGGGGTGTGCTTGCAGATCGGCGCTGGAAAGTGGGCTCTGGATCACGAAGTAAAGCGCCCACGGCAGCAGCAGGCACATGTCGCACCACAGGCCGCCCAGGTGGTCGGTGCGGCAGCGTCGGCGCAGCACGAAGTAGATCGGGTAGCCCACCGTTACCAGCAGGGTTTCCCAGGCAAAACTGCCATTTTGGTACAGCTCGTGGCCCACGCCCAGCGCGGCGCAGGCCACGGCTACCGTCTGCAGGCGAGACAGGCGCTCGCCATATACCAGCCGCCCGGTCAGGACCATGGCCAGTGGCAGCAGGAAGTAACCCATTGACACTTCCAGGCTGCGCCCATGCAGGGGCGCCCAGAGAAACAGCCACAGCTGCACCCCCATCAGCCAGGAAGTGCCGACCATGCCGAGCAACAGCACCGGCGTACGTTTTACCCGGCCCATCAGTTCGCCCACCCGCTTCCAGTCTTTCGAGACAAGCATGAACAGGGTGAGGCAGGGCAGTGTCAGCAGGGTACGCCAGCCAAAGATTTCTTCGCCATCAAGTGGCTTGAGCAGGGAGGTATAGAAGTACATCACAGCGAACAAACAGGACGCCATGACCGATGAAACAATGCCTTTTGACACGAATGCCTCGAATAAGGGAATTGAGCGGGTTGATCAGCCGCGCATGATCTCAGGGGGCGCGCCTTGCGGCAACTGCGTTGCGCCCGGGCGAGTGGCCAGGGCTTCGAGGAACTGGGCGGCCGGCATGGGCCTGGCGAACAGGTAACCCTGCTGGAAGTCCACCCCGTGCGCGGCCAGGTAGTCGCGCTGCAGGTCGGTTTCCACTCCCTCGGCAACGATGCCCAGGTCCAGCTTGCCCGACAGCTCGATGATGGTCTCGAGTATGTGCACTGACAGCGCATCGGCGCCGATCATGGCAACGAAGCTCTGGTCGATCTTCAGGTAGTCGACCTTGAATTGCCGCAGGTAGTTGAGGCTCGACTGGCCGGTGCCGAAGTCGTCGAGGGCGATCATCACGCCCATGGCATGCAGCTTTTCGAATAGCTCAAGGGTGACCGGCGTGGGCTCGATCAGCTTGCGCTCTGTCAGTTCCAGGGTCAGCACCACCCGGCCGGGCGGAAAGTGCTGCAGGAACGTGCGGCAGTCATCCAGCAGGCTGAGGTCGCGGCAGTGGTCAGCGGTGATGTTGACACCAATATGGAAGCCGTCTTCCAGCAGCCCGGCATAGGGCGCCAGGCTTTGCGCGGTATGTGTCAGCAGCGCGCGGGTCATGGCGACAATCTGCCCGCTGTGTTCGGCATAGGGGATGAACAGGTCGGGGCGAACCAGGCCTTCTCGTGGGTGGTGCCAGCGCATCAGCACTTCCGCGCCGGCCCAGCGGTAATCGCCCTTGCGCACCACCGGCTGAAAATACGGCAGGAATTCATCGGCCTGCAGGGCACGCTCCAGTTCGGCACGCGGTGAGGTGGCGCGGCGAATCTGCCAGCGGCACACCAACGCCGCCAGGGCACCCAGTACCAGGAGCAGACTGAGCAGGCCAGGGTAGTGGCTACGTAACAGTTGCCCCTGCTTGTCGGCACTGTAGCCGCCCTGCACACTGAAAGGGTAGCGCGTCGAGCCTATCAGCACGTTGGCACTGGGGGCGGCAGGGGATAGGCCTTTGTGGACCACACCGTCCTTGCCCATCCAGGCGTCGCCCACGCGGATTTGCAGTTCTTCATCGGGGCCGATCAGGCGCAGTGCTGTCAGCAGGTGGTCGCCATCCACCGTGGTGATTGCACCGTGGTCGCCGTCGCTGGCACGGTAGACCAGCAGCGGGTGGCCCGGCGTAACCGAGTTGCCGTCCATCAGCCATAACTTGCCGTCGACGTAATCGCCAGGATTGACCGGTTCTTCGAACTCGCCGAACAGGGAGGTGCAATAAAGGTTGTTGTGCCTGAACAGGTTGGTCGAGCGCACGAAGGCGTTGCGGGTAACCTGGGCCCGTAGCATAAGCTTGGCCTGCTCGCATGGGCTGTCAGTCAGTGGAAGCAGCGAATTGGCGGCACGGGACAGGTCGTCGAGAATGTGTTCGACGTGCTCCAGTGCCTGGCGGGTGGTGGCCTGGCTGCTGGCCTGCATTTCACGCTCGACCTGCCAGTTCATCACGGCCAGGCCGCACATGACCGGCAGCACGCCGACGACCCAAGGCAAGAGCGAGCGCCAGCTGAGTGCGGCGCGGCGTTTGACGGTAAGGGGCATGCTGACCTGACTATCATGAAGTAAAACGAGAGGATAGCCGTTTGTCGGCGCGTACGAGCAACTAAAAACGCGACAAACCATTTTACGCACTGTAGAATCGATTTACGAATACAACAATAAGGTCCTTCACTTCCGAAGGATCAAGCCCGCCGAGAATGGGTCCATATGACATACCATGGGTTCAAGCTGATCATAGGTGATTTCCTTGCACGTAGCGTGCGGGGTATCCCGTGCTCACCGCCGTTTCTGTTCCACATCCCACGCAATCAATAATTTTCGCTGCAGATGAGAACACGAACATGGCTGATATCTTCGAAAATCCAATGGGCCTGATGGGCTTCGAATTCATCGAACTGGCTTCGCCGACCCCTGGCGTACTTGAGCCTGTATTCCAGATACTGGGCTTCACCAAAGTGGCCACCCACCGTTCCAAGGATGTGCACCTGTATCGCCAGGGTGACATCAACCTGATCCTGAACAATGAACCCAAAAGCATTGCCTCGTACTTCGCCGCTGAACACGGCCCGTCGGTGTGCGGCATGGCCTTCCGCGTGCGCAATGCCCATGAGGCTTATGCCCGCGCCCTGGAACTGGGCGCCCAGCCGGTAGAAATCGAAACCGGCCCGATGGAACTGCGCCTGCCGGCGATCAAGGGTATCGGCGGGGCACCGCTCTACCTGATCGACCGCTTCGAGGAAGGCAGCTCGATCTACGACATCGACTTCAACTTCATCGAAGGCGTGGATCGCAACCCGGTAGGGGCCGGCCTGAAAATCATCGATCACCTCACCCATAACGTTTATCGCGGGCGTATGGCCTACTGGGCCGGTTTCTACGAGAAGCTGTTCAACTTCCGTGAAATCCGCTACTTCGATATCAAGGGCGAATACACCGGCCTGACCTCCAAGGCCATGACTGCTCCTGATGGCATGATCCGCATCCCGCTCAACGAAGAGTCGTCCAAGGGCGCGGGGCAGATCGAAGAATTCCTGATGCAGTTCAACGGTGAAGGTATCCAGCACGTGGCCTTCCTGACCGATGACCTGCTCAAGACCTGGGATGCCCTGAAGGGGTTGGGCATGCGCTTCATGACCCCGCCACCGCAAACCTACTACGAAATGCTCGAAGAGCGCCTGCCTGGCCATGGTGAGCCGGTCGACCAACTGCAAGCGCGTGGCATCCTGCTCGATGGTGCCTCGCAACCCGAAGACAAGCGCCTGCTGCTGCAGATTTTCTCGGAAACCCTGCTTGGCCCGGTCTTCTTCGAGTTCATCCAGCGTAAAGGCGACGATGGCTTTGGTGAAGGCAACTTCAAGGCACTGTTCGAATCCATCGAGCGTGACCAGGTACGCCGTGGCGTGCTGAGCACAGACTGACCGCCCCTGGAGTACCGTCGTCGTCATGCTCGTTCGGCGGCGGTACCCCGCCTGTTGGCACGCGCCCTGAACAGGGCCAGGTAGACGATCGAGCCGGTCACGATCCCCACCAGCATCAGTGAGGGCGCTATCTGTAGCACCGACTGGCGGATTTCATGAGCGGTGAAACCCTCTGGGTAGCCACCTTTGACCGTATACCCATACCTGGCCGACATTGCGCTTGTAAAAAATTCGGCCTGTGAAGGGCGTTCAAGGTTACGGCTGTCACCATTGCTCCATATGTAGCGGTCGCCAAATTCGACCAGCAGTATCAGCCCATCCTGAAAGCCATCCAGTTCGTTGCGGATCTGCGTGGCATAGGCTGTCACGATTACGCCATTGTTTCTGCCCTTCTGGTGAAAGTCTACCAGCAGCTTCTGGCGCGTATCAGGAGGGCCGTAGGACAGTGCGACCCGCTGGCCGGACAACGCGAACGATGAATAATGCTCCAACGAACCTGAAACTGTGCTGCAGTAAGGTTGCTTGTCTTTCAGCAAGGTCAGTGACCTGACGATGGAGCGATGGGCAACCTGGTCCTGCAAGGTGCTTTTGACGTTGTCGCAAGGTTGACCTGCAAATGGCAGGGTGCGCAGGGCCGTCTCGTGCATTCTGTCCAGTGCATTGTCGACGCTGAACACCGCCTCCTGAACGGAGATGTTCGCGTTTTCTGCAAGTTTTGCTTCCAGCTGGAAAGCCATCACCAGCAAACCGGAAACCACAGGCACCAGCGCCACTGCGATGAGCAGCAGCAGCTCCACCATGCTGCGCCCTGCGTGCATGATTTTCGACATAGGCTAACAGTTCTCCGCTCTGAAACTGTTCGTGGTGAACAGCTGAGCCCTGAGCCTATGTATTTACTGATCAGGCTGCTGTAGTCCGGCTGCAGTTGAAGTGGTAGGAAATCGAGCGCCTCGGTGTAGCTAACTGCCATTGAGCTTTTTGAGCACTGCATCGGCCAGCAAGGCAGTGGAGGCGGGGTTCTGTCCGGTAATCAGCCGGTCATCGTCGACCACGTAAGGCTTCCACGGCTCATCATGCTTACTGTACTCACCGCCGCGAGCCCCAAGTTCGTTCTCCGTCAAGAAAGGCACTACGTCGTCCAGTTCGACCAGTTTCTCCTCTATATTGGAAAAGCCGGTCACCTTGCGGCCTTTGAGAAGCAGGCAGTTGTTACTCAGCTTGATGTTCAGCAGGCCGACAACGCCGTGACAGACTGCCGCAACAATGCCATTTTTTTCGTAGACCTTGCGCGCCAGTTCCTGCAGAGGTTGGTTTTCGGCGAAGTCGTACATCACCCCATGCCCTCCGGTGTAGTAGATGGCACTGTATTCGTCGGCCTTCACCTGCCCTGGGGCCAAAGTATTGCCCAGGCGCGTCATGAAGCGCTTGTCGTCGTACCATTGCCAGTCCAGGTCAGGGGCCATCTGCAGGCTGTGCGGGTCCACGGGAACGTAACCGCCCTGTGGGCTGACATAGTCGACCGTGTAGCCGGCCTTTTCGACTTTATCGACAAAGTGAACGGCTTCACCCAGCCACAACCCGGTCGCCCGTTTGAGGGTTGGATACTTCGCTGTATTGGTCAGCACCACCAGAATTTTCTTGCTCATGACCCTGCTCCCGTCGGCAACCTGAATGGGCCGGTGCTCCCTGGCCCGAGGGAAAACCTAAATAGCATAGCTGCCACCTGCAAGTACGCCATGGTGTGCGCGATATGCTGTGCTAACTTGAACCCATCCACCGGCGAGCGTGCCAGACTTGGCGGCGCTATGGTCAACCTTGAGCATTGCTGGAGTCACGATATTGGTCGCTAACGGTAAACCACGCGAGCCTGCGTCGCAGGTCATCCTGCAGTCGCCTGTTTTGCCATCGATCGAGCCGATGGGGGAGCGGATTGCCCAGTTCGACTGGTGGCGTACCTCGCTTGGGCCATTGTCGCGCTGGCCTGCCTCGTTGCGCATTGCTGTGGACATGATGCACTTGTCACCCTTCCCGTGTGCGGTGGTGTGGGGGGCAGACCTGTGTGTGGTGCATAACGATGGCTACCGAGCGTTGCGGGCATTACCGGATGCGCTGGGCATGGCGTTCGATACCCTGTGGAGTGATATCTGGCCAGCAGTGGGGCCCTGGGTGTTCAAGGCACTGGAAGGCCACTCGAATTTTGTCGAGGACCCTCCACTGCGCATCGTCCGCAGTGAGGGCGCCGAACCGCTATGGTGCGCATTCGGTTATGCACCCCTGCACGATGAGCTCGGTAACGTGGCGGGGTTTCTGCATACGGTGATCGAGACCACGGCCAGCGTCGAGGCACACCGCCATTGGCGTGATCAGGTGCAGAGCTTTGAACGCCAGGTCGAGCGCCATGTGGCCGAGCGAGAGCAGTTCTGGTTGCTGTCGCGCGAAGCGATGATGATGCTTAGCCCTGAATTGAGACTGCATGCTGCCAACCCGGCCTGGTACCGCATTCTGGGGTGGACACAAGAGCAGGTGCAGGCGATGTCGGTAATGGAACTGGTGCATCCGACAGAGCGTGCCGAAGTGCGACTGGCAGTGTCCGCGCTGCTGCAATGCAGCCACGCGGAGCAGTTGGAGATCCGTCTGCGACACCACGATGGCCACTACCACTGGTTTCGCTGGAGTGCGCGGTTTGACGGCAGCCTGCTGACAGCGGTTGGCCGGGACATCACCGCAGACCGTGAAGAGGCGGCGCGTCAGGCAGAGGCGCTGATGCGCAACAGCGAGCGCATGGAGGTGGTTGGTCAGTTGGCTGGCGGTATGGGTCATGAAATGAACAACTTGCTGTCCGGTATCGGTGGCAGCCTCGAACTGCTGCAACGGCGCCTGCAGGAGGGGCGGCTGGAGCGGGTGGGGGCCTACGTGGACGTTGCGCGCGACTCGGTGCAGCGGGCCATGGACCTGACCCATCGGTTGATTGCGTTTTCTCGCCATCAACCATTGGCCCCTCGGCCACTGGACTTCAATCGGCAGTTGCGGTTGAGCGAGCCCTTGTTGCTGCGGGCCTTGGGGGCAGAGATGCGTTTGCACTGGCAGCTGGACGTTGCGCCTTGGACAGTGAGCCTGGACGTGCCCCAGTTAGAGAATGCCTTGATCAACTTGTGTGCCAATGCGCGTGAAGCGTGCCTGGAACAGGGCAATGTCACCATCAGCAGCGTCAACGAACGGCTCACAGCCTTTTTCCCGGATGAAGGTGGCTTGCCGCCAGGCGACTATGTGGCCGTGCATGTCGAGGACGATGGCCATGGCATGTCAGCGGTGGATATCGCCAGGGCTTTTGAACCGTTCTATACCACCAAGTCGCTCGGGCACGGGGCCGGGCTTGGTCTGTCGATGGTGTATGGCTTCGTCCGTCAGTCGGGCGGGTATGCCTGGATCGAGTCGGTACCGGAACAGGGCACCAAGGTGTCCATGCTTTTCCCGAGGAGCCATGAGCCGGTTCCCGATGAGCCCGAACCGGTGCCGCTTTCGCAACGCATGGCACGGGGCGAGCGCCTGCTGCTGGTGGATGATGAGCTTGATCTGCGCGCAGTCATGCGCGAGTACCTGACTGAGCGTGGTTTTGACGTCACGGATGTGGGCGATGCCAATAGCGCACTGGAGCGCTTTCGCCATGGCGGCCCTTTCGATCTGGTCATCACCGATATCGGTTTGCCGGGTGGGTTCAGTGGTCGGCAAGTGGCCAAGGCCATGCGCATGCAGCTTGCACAGCAGAAAATTCTATTCATCACCGGTTATGCGGATCAGTCCATTGAAGCGCAATTGCTCGATCAGCCGGGCACGGCATTGCTGAACAAGCCGTTCTCGCTGGCGCATCTTGCCGATGAGGCGCTACGCATGCTTGACGCGTAAGGCGCTTCAAGGCTTGCCTAGAATCTGTGTTACTCGAGCCTGCAACTGCTGCAACTCGAACGGCTTGCAGATCAGGTGCATGTCAGCGTCCAGGAAGCCTTCGCGGGCCATGGCCGTTTCCGCGTAGCCGGTGATGAACAGCACCGGCAATCGTGGGCGCAGGCTGCGGGCAATTTCCGCCAGTTGCCGGCCATTCATGCCGGGCAAGCCCACATCGGTGATCAGCAAATCTACCGGTTGTGCCGAGCGCAGCACCTTCAGGCCCTCGTTGGCGTCGGCTGCGCTTTGGCAGGGGAAGCCGTTTTCGCGCAGCGCCTGGCAAAGCAGTTGGCGCACATGGGGATCGTCCTCGACGATCAGCACGTGTCGGCTGCAGCCGTCTTGCCTGGGCGCCACAGGCTCGCTGGATGGCAGGGGCTGGTCGACATGGCGTGGCAAATACAGCTCCACCTGGGTTCCCTGGCCAATCTCGCTGCGGAGGGTGATATGCCCATGGGATTGCTTGCTGAACCCGTACACCATCGACAACCCCAGGCCAATGCCCTGGCCGGTCGCCTTGGTGCTGAAGAACGGTTCGAAGGCGTGCTCCAGCGTGCTTTGCGCCATGCCCTGGCCGCTGTCGATGATCTGCAGGCGCACATAATCGCCCGTACGCAGCGCGCTGCCGGCGAACTGCTCGGTGGCGATGTGATGATTGTTCGCTTCGATGCGTAGCAGGCCACCGTTGGGCATGGCCTCGCTGGCATTGAGCAGGAGGTTGTCGAGGGCTTCTTGCAACTGCTGGTCATCCGCCTCCACGTGCCACAGGTCTTTGGCCGCATGCACTTGCAAGGTTATCGACGGGCTCAGGCAAGCCTTCAGGCGCTCTGCGTCGAGCAAGGGATGCAGGTCTATACGTTGGCTGTGTAGCGATTGGCGGGAAGAGAAGGCAAGCAGGCGGTGAGTCAGGCGTGCGGCGCGTGAAACGGCCTCGCGGCCCATGCCCAGAACGCCGTCCAGGCCGTCGTCGCGGCCTTGCCGCAGGCGCCGCTGGATGAGTTCGAAGCTGCCGCTGATGCTGGTGAGCAGGTTGTTGAAGTCATGGGCGACGCCGCCGGCCAGTTGGCCGATGGCCTCCATCTTGCGTGCCTGGCAGCGGGCGAATTCAATGCGGTCCTGCTCCTGGCCCGGCGTTGAAGGGCGGCTGTCCAGGCGCTGCTGCATGCCATAGAGCTGGTCACGTGTAACGTACTGTCGACGCCGGTTGCGCAGCGCGGACCGGGTCATGTGCAGCAACTGGGCATTCTCGTAGGGCGCAACCAGCCATAGAAGATTGCCCACCGGATGATGACTCACGCCAGCGGCCGACCAGGCGCCCTGGGTCAGCAGCACAATGGGCAAATCCGACCAACTCGGTTGCTGGTCAATGAATGCCTGCAGCAAGGCGCTTGGGCCTTGGCTGAACATCTGCTCGGCAATGATCGCCAGGCCTGCGCCCTCGGCCAGACGCGTCTGCAGGTTTGCCAGGTCGACCGCGCAGAGGCTGTTGATGCCGGCGGAGGTAAGCAGACGTGAGGTGTCCGCCGCCAATTGTGGCGGTGCGAGGATCAAGGCACGTTCATCCAGCGCCAACGAACTGGCCAAAACGACTCTCCTTTAGGGTGGCCTGATACCCACTGGACCCTGGCACAGCCTCAGGGTTCAACTGAATCCAGGTACTGCCTACAGGCCCTGTTGCAGCGCAGGGTCGTCCGGGTTCTGGCGCTCCAGTTCGGCTAGCGATACTTGCACGTTCTGCAACTGTCCGGACTCTTTCCAGTACTGAATCAGCAGCACCCGTGCCCGGCGATTGGCTGGCTGCCGATTGAGGATGGTTTCCAGTTGCTTCTGGGCAGCGTCGAGCTGGTCAAGCTGATGCAGGGTGACCGCCAGTGTATAGCGGTAGTCGGCGTTGTCCGGGTCCAGTTCCACCGCGCGGGACAGGGCCAGCAAGGCATACTCGCGCTGTTCGTGGCGCTTCAGCCAAAGCCCTAGTTCATACTGCAGAAAGGCCGAGTCGGGGCTCAGCGCCAGGGCTTTGCCCAATACCTGGCGGGAGGCGTCGTGGTGGCCCTGGCGCTCAAGCAGACGTACCTGAGTCGCCAGTGCATCGAGGTTGGCAGGTGCAACCTCGAGCGCACGTTGCAGGGCCGCAGCGGCCTGCGTGTAGTCGTTTTCGTGCAGGTACAGGCGCGCCAGGTGCACCTGGGCGTCGGCATCTTCGGGTTGTTGCTCGAGGGCCTTTTGGTATTGCTCCAGGGCTGACTGCAGCGGGCCGAAATAGAGGCCGATGGCGTCGGGATCGAGGCCCAGCAGGGCATCCACGGCGGCAAAACGCACGCTTTGCTCACTGTCGTCCAGCAGCGGGCCGAGTACCAGGCTGCGCTGTGCTGGCGGTAACAGGCGGCGAATACTGGCAATGGCCGCTCGACGCACCAGCGGCTCGGCGTGTTCCAGGTCCTGGCGGGCCAGTTTCAATGCCTGCGGTGAAGGGTAGTTGGGCAACTCGGCGTAGAGCGCCGCACGGCGGATGGCGGGCAGGTCGTTGCGCTGCAGTTGCTGGTACAGCACCCGTGCGGCGCCGGGCTGGCCGTCGTGAGCCTGGCGCAGCGCTTTGGCGTAGCTGTGTGCTGGCAAGTTCGGCGGGGTTGGCGGGGCGTCGCGCCACAGGTAGCCGAACAGGGCCGATACCAGAATCGACAACAGCAGGGCGATCAGGTAGCGGTTGCGTCTGGGCATCGGACGATCCGTGGCGGCGGGAAGGGCAGAGCTTGGGCCAGCCGGGGGGTAAATGCAACCGAACCGGGCACGCCGCTGGCCAGGCACCAGGCCTGCGGTGGCATTCCAGGCACTGCGTATTGGGGTGAATACGATGGCAAACATAAAAAAGCCCCGCGGGCCATGGCCTGCGGGGCAAACGGTTGGGGGAGGAGCCAACCAAAGGAGTCGTTGAAATGCGGTGTGTCAGTGTGCGCTGGCCAAGGTCTGCGGTTGCCAGCCGCCACCCAGGGCCTTGTAGATCGAGACGATGCCGCGGTACAGCTCGACTTCACCTTGGGCTTGTGCATCCTCAGCACTTAGCCGCTCACGCTCGGCATCGAGCAGTACCAGGTAGTCCACGGTACCCTCGCGATATCGAATCGAGGCCAGTTCTGCAGCCTTGCGGCTGGCGTCGCTCTGGCGCATCAGCGACAGCAGACGCTGCTGGGTCTTGTCGTAATCGCTGAAGGCGTTGGCCGACTCTTCCAGCGCCAGCAGCACCTGCTGTTCGTAGTTGGCCAGTGCCCCTTCGGCATCGGCCTTGGCGCCGCGCAGGCGGGCCCGCACGCTGCCCAGGTCGAAGGCTGCCCAGGTAATGCTCGGGCCCAGCGCCCAGGCGTTGGCCGCCGAAGAGCCGATCTGCGAGCCGCGGGCGGCGGTAAAGCCGAGGAAGCCACTGAGGCTGACACGGGGGAACAGGTCGGCGGTGGCCACGCCAACGTTGGCGGTGGCGGCCGCCAGTTGGCGTTCGGCGCTGCGGATGTCCGGGCGGCGGCGCAGCAACTCACCTGGGTCACCTACCGGCAGCGCCTTGGCGATGGCCGGCAGCGCCTTGGGCGACAGGTCTACGCTGAGCGCGTCAGGGCCCTGGCCTAGCAGGGTGGCGATGCGATGCCGCGCCCGTGCCTGTTCGGCTTGCAGTTGCGGCACGGTGGCTTCGACCCCGGCCAGGCGCGCATCGGCACGCACCACGTCAAGGTCATTGCCCACGCCCGCATCGCGCAGGGTTTCGGTAATGGTGCGTGATTCCTGCTGATTCTTCAGGTTGGCCAGGGCGATCTTCTCGCGCAACTGGGCACCGCGCAGCTGCCCGTAGGCATCGACCAGTTCGGCGATCAGGCTGACCTGCAACTGCTGCAGGTCGGCGGCGGCCACCGCTTCCTGGGCTTCGCTGGCTTCGATCTGGCGCTGGATGCGGCCGAACAGGTCAAGTTCCCAGGCCATGTCCAGGCCCAGGTCGTAGCGCTCGCTGTTCACCCGCTGCGTGGTCTGGCCGGGGATCTGGCCTTTGCCAAGATCGCTGCTGGCACGGCTGGTGACCACCGGGAACGGGTCGTTTTCGGCGTCTTCGCGGATCGAACGGGCCGATTTCAGGCGGGCGAAGGCCACGCGCAAGTCACGGTTGCCGTCCAGCGAAGCCTGCACCAGCTGGTTCAGCACCGGGTCGTCGAACTGCTTCCACCACAGGCTCTCGAAGCGGCTACGGTCGTAGGCCTTGGCCTGCACGTCGCTGCCCAGTTGTGCAGGTTCGGTGGCTGGCGCCTGGTAGTCAGGGCCTACCGCACAGGCCGCCAGGGCCAGTGCCAGCAGGCTTGGGGTCAAGGGTTTGAGCAGGTTCATGCGTGGTTCTCCAGCACTTGAGCGTGTTCAGCCTTGCGGGCCTGGCGACGCTCGACGAAACGGCGGATCAGGAAGAAGAACACCGGGGTCAGGAACAGGCCGAACACGGTGACGCCGATCATCCCCGAGAACACCGCCACACCCATGGCATGGCGCATTTCCGATCCTGCACCGGAGCTGAACACCAGGGGCACCACGCCCATGATGAAGGCGATCGAGGTCATCAGGATCGGCCGCAGACGCAGGCGGCAGGCTTCCAGTACCGCAGCCAGCGGGTCAAGGCCCTTGGCCTGCTCGTCCTTGGCGAATTCGACGATCAGGATCGCGTTCTTGCACGCCAGGCCCACCAGTACGATCAGGCCGATCTGGGTGAAGATGTTGTTGTCGCCACCCGATACGATCACACCGGTGATGGCCGACAGCAGGGTCATTGGCACGATCAGGATCACCGCCAGCGGCAGGCTCCAGCTTTCGTACTGGGCAGCCAGCACCAGGAACGCCAGCAGCACGCACAGCGGGAACACCAGCAGTGCGGTATTGCCCGAGAGGATCTGCTGATAGGTCAGGTCGGTCCACTCGAAGGTCATGCCGTTGGGCAGTTCCTCTTTCAGCAGTTTCTCGATCGCAGCTTCCGCCTGACCAGAGCTGTAGCCCGGTGCGGCGGCACCGTTGATCTCGGCAGTGATGAAGCCGTTGTAGTGCATGACCCGGTCCGGCCCCGAGGTATCGCTGACCTTGAGGAAGGTCGCCAGCGGGATCATCTCGCCAAGGTTGTTGCGCACCTTCAGTTGGCCGATCTGCTCGGCATCAAGGCGGAACTGCTGCTCAGCCTGGACGTTGACCTGATAGGTACGGCCGAAGCGGTTGAAGTCGTTGGTGTACAACGAGCCCAGGTAGACCTGCAGGGTGTCGAAGATGTCGGTGATCGCCACCCCGTGGGTCTTGGCCTTTTCCCGGTCGATGGCGGCATCGACTTGTGGCACGTTGACCTGGTAGCTGGTGAACAGGCCGGCCAGCTCTGGCACGTTGTGGCTCTTGGCGATGATGTTCTGGGTTTCCTTGTACAGCGCTTCGTAACCCAGATTGCCACGGTCTTCGATTTGCAGACGGAAGCCGCCAATCGTGCCCAGGCCCTGTACCGGCGGCGGTGGGAAGATTGCGATGTAGGCGTCCTGGATGTCGGCGAACTGGGCATTCAGCGCGGCTGCGATGGCTGCCGCCGACTGGCTCGGGTCCTTGCGCTCATCGAATGGCTTGAGCGGGGTGAACACGATGCCGCTGTTCGGGCTGTTGGTGAAACCGTTGATAGACAGGCCCGGGAAGGCCACCGAGTCGGCCACGCCAGGCTGCTTGAGGGCGATTTCGCTCATGCGCTTGATCACCGCTTCGGTACGGTCGAGGCTGGCCGCGTCCGGCAGTTGGGCGAAGGCCACCAGGTACTGCTTGTCCTGGGCCGGCACGAAACCGGTCGGGGTGGACGAGAAGCCCAGGTAGGTCAGGCCCATCAGGCCGGCATACACGAACAGGGCGATGCCACTTGAGCGGATGACCCGGCGCACGCCACCGACGTAGCGGTTGGACGCACGGTCGAAGAATCGGTTGAACGGAGAGAACAGCCAGCTGCCCAGCAGTTTGTCGAGGAACCGCGAGAAACGGTCCTTGGGGGCGTGGTGCTCCTTGAGCAGCACCGCGGCCAAGGCTGGCGACAGGGTCAGCGAATTGAACGCCGAAATGACGGTCGAAATGGCGATGGTCAGGGCGAACTGCTTGTAGAACTGCCCGGTCAGGCCGGAAATGAACGCTGCAGGTACGAACACCGCGCACAGCACCAGGGCGGTGGCGATGATCGGCCCGGTCACTTCGCTCATGGCCTTTTGCGTGGCTTCCAGCGGTTTCAGGCCCAGCCCGATGTTACGTTCGACGTTCTCCACCACGACGATGGCATCGTCCACCACGATACCGATGGCGAGCACCAGCCCGAACAACGACAGCGCGTTGAGTGAAAAGCCGAACAGGTGCATGACCGCGAAGGTACCGATCAGCGAGACCGGCACAGCCAGCAGCGGGATGATCGAGGCGCGCCAGGTCTGCAGGAACAGGATCACCACCAGCACCACCAGCACCAGGGCTTCGAACAGGGTGTGCACCACCGCTTCGATGGAGCCGCGCACGAAGATGGTCGGGTCATAGACGATGCTGTAGTCCATCCCTTCAGGGAAGTCCTTTTTCAGCTCGGCCATTTTCGCCCGCACCTCGTCGGAGATCTCGATGGCGTTGGAGCCTGGGCGCTGGAAGATCGGGATGGCCACCGCCGGCTGGTTGTTCAGCAGCGAGCGCAGGGCGTACTGGCTGGAGCCGAGTTCGACCCGGGCGATGTCCTTCAGGCGGGTGATTTCGCCATCGGCCCCGGCGCGGATGATGATGTTCTCGAACTCTTCCTCGTTGACCAGACGGCCCTGGGTATTGATCGACAGCTGGAAGCTGGTCGAGCCTGGGGCAGGCGGTGCGCCCAGCTGGCCGGCAGCCACCTGGCGGTTCTGCTCGCGGATTGCGGCGACCACATCACTGGCTGTCAGGTTGCGCGAAGCGGTCTTGTTCGGGTCCAGCCATACGCGCAGCGAGTAGTCGCCCATGCCGAACAGTTGTACGTCGCCGACGCCGCCCAGGCGCGCCAGCTCGTCCTTGATGTTGAGGATGGCGTAGTTGGACAGATAGAGCATGTCGTAGCGGTTGTCCGGCGAGGTCAGGTGCACGACCATGGTCAGGTCAGGCGAGGCCTTGTCGACGGTGATACCGATACGGGTCACTTCCTCGGGCAGCTTGGGCTGGGTACGGGTGACGCGGTTCTGTACCTGCACCTGGGCGTTGTCCAGGTCGGTACCCAGGGCGAAGGTGATGGTCAGCGTCAGCTTGCCATCGGCAGTGGACTGGGAGGACATGTACAGCATGTTCTCCACACCGGTAATGGCCTGTTCCAGCGGCGCGGCGACGGTTTCGCCGATGACTTTGGGGTTGGCGCCGGGGAAGTTGGCGCGCACCACAACGGTGGGCGGCACCACTTCGGGGTATTCGCTGATCGGCAACTGGAACAGCGAGATAGAACCCGCAATCAGCAGCAACAGCGACAGCACCGCGGCGAAGATCGGCCGGGTAATGAAGAATTTCGAGAAGTTCATCGGTAGGGGTCCCTTAACCGCGTGGCGCCTGGGCGCCGGCGACTTTCACGTGATTGCCCGCCATTTTCGGCGCCGGGTTGCTGGCCTCCAGGGCCTGACGCTGCCGTGCGAGGGCGGCGAGGGTTTGCTCGCTGGCCATCGGTGTTTCTTCCGGGGTTACCGGCGAACCAGGGCGCACGCGCTGCAGGCCCTTCACCACGATGCGTTCGCCCTTGTCCAGGCCGCTGCGTACGATGCGCAAGCCTTCAAGTTTCGGCCCCAGTTCCACGGTGCGGTAGGTGGCTTTGTTGTCCTTGCCCATGACCAGCACAAACTTCTTGCCAAGGTCAGTACCCACGGCTTCGTCGTTGATCAGCATGGCGTCGTACTGGGCGCTGCCGACCAGTTTCAGACGCGCATACAAGCCTGGTGTGAACTCGCCGTCGCTGTTGTCGAATACTGCGCGACCGCGGATGGTGCCGGTGCGCGGGTTGACCTGGTTGTCGACGAAGTTCATGTGGCCCAGGTGCGGGGTGCCGCTTTCGTTGGTCAGCCCCAGGTATACCGGGGTGCTCTGGCCACGCTGGCCTTCACGGGCCAGCTGGGTGTACTTGAGGTACACGCGCTCGTCGGCGTCGAAGTAGGCGTAGACCTTGTCGGTGGACACCACGCTGGTCAGCGGGGTGACATCGGCGGTGACGATGTTGCCGGCGGTGAACTCGGCGCGGCTGACACGGCCGCTGATGGGCGCAGTGACGCGGGTGAAGCTGAGGTTCAGGCGCGCCAGATCGAGCTGGGCCTGGATTGCATCGACCCCGGCACGGGCCTCGGCAGCGGCACTGCTGCGCGATTCGGCCAGCTCGGCGGAGATGGCGTTGCTGTCACGCAGGCGCTCGCCACGGCGGGCTTCGTTGGCGCTGCGGATGGCGGTGGCCTTGGCCTGTTGCAACTGGGCTTCGAGGCGGCGGACTTCTGCCTGGAACGGGCGCGGGTCGATCTGGAACAGCAGGTCGCCTTTCTTGACCTGGGCACCTTCAGTGAAAGCCACCCGGTCGATCTGGCCGGAGACCCGCGGGCGCACTTCGACGGTTTCCGGGGCTTCGAGGCGGCCGGTGAACTCGTCCCATTCGGTGATCGGTTGCTCGATCACCTTGGCCACACTTACCTTCGGCGCGGCGGGAGCCTGCACGGCGTCGGGGGTTCGACCGCAAGCGCTGATCACCACCACTGCCAGGGCAGCGAGGGGGAAGCGCAAGGGTTTGAGTGATTGTTCCATGGAGAACTCCGCCAATGTATTAGTAGTGGGCGGAGTGTGAGTGTGTTGCGCGTGAGGTACGAATCGAACAGGGCGAAGGTTACTATCACGCCGAATGATAAGTGGGGATCAGTTATCGATGGCGGCCATGGTTGGGCACAGCGCACTGCCTGTGCAGGCACCCCGTTACGCGAGAGCCTGGGCCTGGCCATTCAGTGAATGCTTGAGGCCAGTTCGAAGATCGGCATGTACATGAGGATCACGATCAGGCCGATCAGCAGGCCGATGAAGGTCATCAGCAGCGGCTCGAACAGTTTGACGAACCACTCCACCCAGCGGCCGATTTCCTGGTCATGGAAGTCGGCGCAGCGCTCCAGCATCTCGCCCAGGTTGCCAGACTGCTCGCCAGCCCGCAGCAGGCGCAGTGATACCGGCGTCACCAGGTGCCCGGCCGCCAGTGCATCCGAGAGGGGCAGCCCTTCGCCCACCCGCAGGCTGGCCTGCTCCAGGCCCTGCGCTGCTGCGTTGCCGAGCAGGCCACGGGCCATCCCCATGGCGGTAAGGATGGGAATACCGCCTTGCAGCAGGATACCCAGCGAGCGATAGAAACGCGCCAACTCATACATCATCAGGCGCTGATGCAGTGCTGGCAGACGCCGCAGTTGGCAGGAGGCCCAGTGCCGTACACGCGGGTGCCGGCGCAGCAGCCAAAGTGTCGCCACCCCGACGACGGTGCCCAGCGCCAGCGGCAATTGTTGGGCATGCAGAAACAGGCCGACCTGCATCAGCACCCGTGACAGCCAGGGTAGCTCGGTGCCCATGCCCTCGAACACCTGGCTGAAACGCGGTACCACATAGCCGAGCAGGAACAGCACCACACCCCCCCCCACCAGCAACAGCAGCAACGGGTAGACTGAGGCACCCACCAGCTTCTGGCGGACCAGGTCCAGGCGCTGGCGATAGCTGATATAGCGGGTGAGGGCGTCGCCCAGAGCACCGGTGCGTTCACTGGACTGCACCAGCGCCACATACAACGGCGGGAATACCCTCGGTTGCTGGCCCAGAGCCTGGGACAGCGAGCGGCCCTCGTACAGCTGGCGTACCAACTCGGCGAGCACCTTGCGCGCTGTCGCTGCCGGGCTCTTCTCTGCCAGGCTTTCCAGTGCGTCGATCAGCGGCAGGCCGGCATTGAGCAAGGTTGACAGTTCCTGGCTGAACAGCACCAGGTCGAACGCCGCTTCACGGCGCCAGGCCATGCCGCGCAAGGCGCCGCCGCTGCTGCGCAGGCTGAGTACACGCAGGCCTTGGTCTTCGGCCTGGCGGCGGGCGTGGTCGGCGTCCTCGGCGTCGATCTGCAACTGCACCACGCCCTGCCTACCCAGGGCCTTGAGGCTGTAGCGCATGGCCGCTCTCCTTACTGCCAACTGGTGATTTCGGCGTTTTCCCCATCACCACCCGGCTGGCCGTCCTTGCCCATCGACAGCAGGTCGTACTCACCGCCGTTCTCGCCAGGTTGCCGGTAGATGTAAGGGCGGCCCCACGGGTCTTGTGGCACGGCCTTCTGCAGGTACGGGCCGGTCCAGCGAGCCTCGCCACTGGGGGCGACCACCAACGCCTGCAAGCCTTGTTCGCTGTTGGGGTAGTGGCCGACCTCCAGGCGGTACAAGTCCAGGGCCTTGCTCAGCCCCTCGATCTGCGCCCGCGCAACCTTGGCCTCGGAGCGGCCGAGCTGACTGAAGTACTTGGGCGCGACGATGCCGGCCAGCAGGCCGAGTACCACCAGTACCACCAGGAGTTCAAGCAGAGTGAAGCCACGTTGCGGGTTGGTTCTGCGCTGCATGGTGAAGCCCTCCACTGCTATGGGGACACGCGTTGACATGCACCATGCAACAGCCGTGCACGTCTGCCCCGGGGCCTTGCGCCATGGGGCACAGGAAGCGGCACAGTGCTTGCGTCGTGGTGACTGTCCTCGGGTTTTCCGGGGCATTTCCCCCACTTCGGGGCCACGACGAAGAGGCGACCGGCATGCGTGGACTCATCCTCGGTTTGATCTGGCTGGCGGCAGGTGTTGCCCACGCCGATGTGTACATCTCAATCGATGCCAAGGGGGGCTACGTGCTGAGCAATGTCCATAGACCAGGGCGCCACTATGAGAGGGTGATCAACGAGCCGCTGGCCCAGGGTGGGCCGGTCAAGGCGCAAATGATCACTGGCCGCCCTTACGCCGAGGTAGTCGCCACGGCTGCGCGCATCCACAATGTGCCGCCGGCGCTGCTGCACGCGGTGATCAAGGCCGAGTCTGGCTACAACCCCAAAGCCCGTTCGCGGGCGGGGGCAGTGGGGTTGATGCAACTGATGCCGGACACCGCCCGCGAGATGGGGGTGCAAGACCGGCTGGACCCTGAAGACAATGTGCACGGAGGGGCGCGCTACCTCAAGCAGATGCTCACCCTGTTCGACAACGACATCACCTTGGCCGTAGCGGCCTACAATGCCGGCCCGGATGCTGTATTGCGGCGCGGTGCCGTGCCGCCGTTTGCCGAGACCCGGCGTTATGTGCCCACGGTGCTGCGCGAGTATCGCAAGTTGCAAGGGTTGAATGACGACTCGCCTTTGTAACAACTGGCTTGCAGCTCACGCATTCCCACAGGGGCCACACCATCCTCAGGCTGTATCGGGCAGGTGAAGTGGGGAGGGAATAAATACCCTTCGGCGGATGCCATCAATTTAATACTATGGTTTCCCCAACTCTGGGCTATAACCTTCTAAAGGTGCCCAGCTGAGGTGTCCGTTATGGACGTCGCCCCTCGTTCCGACACTATTGACGTGCCTGCCGGTAGCGAGTTGGCCGCCCCGCGCAGGCCATTCAACCTTCTGCGCTGGTATGCCTGGGTCAGTCTAGCCATCATTCTCTCGGTGGCTGCCGGGCTGGGGCTGATTTCCAGCCGCTTCATCATCGACGAGAGCGTCGAGCGTGACGCGTTACTCACCGCACAGTTCATCACCTCCATCGCCGATGCCGAAGTGCGCCATGTGTCGATCCCCAATGTGCGTACCATGGGCGAACTGCTCGATCCGCGCACCGACCGCAATAACTTGCCCGACGTCGACCCGGATGCCCGGCGCAAGGCCCGCGGCGAGTTTCTTGACCATATCGCTCACCTGCCCGATATGCTGCTGGCCAATATTTATGCCTTGGACCGCACTGTGATCTGGTCCAGCAACCCGGCACTGATCGGCCAGTTGATCGAAGGCGATGAAGACCTGAATCGGGCTTTCGAGTACAAGATGCGCGTTTCGGCCAGCTACCACAGTTTCGAACATGCCCGCTCCGAGCAGAAGTTCATCACCCCGCCCAAGCAGCTATTGATCGAGAACTACATTCCGCTGTTCGATGCCGATGGCGAGCAGGTCACAGCGATGGTCGAGATCTATAAAGAACCCCATGACCTGATCGCACGCATCGAGCATGGCCTGATCCTGATCTGGTTGGCCATCACCGTCGGCGCTGCACTGGTCTATGTCGGCCTTTACGGCATCATGCACCGCGCCGCCCGGCTGCTGGCGGTGCAGCAGAAGCGGCTGATCAACAGCGAAACCTACGTGGCACTGGGTGAGGTGTCGTCGGCGGTGGCCCATAGCCTGCGCAACCCGCTGGCCAGTATCCGCTCAAGTGCCGAACTGGCACAGGCGTTCGACGAAGGCCCGGCGCAACGCCAGGTCAACGATATCATCAGCCAGGTCGACCGGATGTCGCAGTGGATCCGCCAGATGCTGCAGTCACTGCGCCCGCTGAACGACGAGGCATTGGCGGTGGACTTGCCGCAGGCGTTGCAGGAAAGCCTGCAGACCTACGCTGTGCCGCTGGCGCGCGGTGGAGTAAGCCTGGACTTGCAACCGTTACCGAGCGTGCAGGTGTTGGGGCACCCGGTATTGCTGCGCCAGGTATTCAGTAGCCTGATCGCCAATGCCCTGGAGGCGATGGAGCAGGGCGGGCGGTTGCGTATCGAAGTGGTGCGTCATAACCGACGCAGCCTGACCTTGCGCCTGTCCGACAATGGCAAGGGCATGAACGACGCGCAGCAGCGCATGGCCTTCCGGCCATTCTTCACCACCAAACAGGGTGGGCTGGGGGTGGGGCTGGTGCTGGTGAAACGCATCATGGAACGCTTCGGCGGTGCGGTTCGGCTCAGCAGCAGCGAGGGCCATGGCACGAGGGTCTCGTTAAGTTTTCGACTGGCTTGAACTCGTCAAACGACATCACTTAAGTGTTGTAAGATATTGATATTAAAGAAATTAACTTTTTGTGGGTGAAAATGCCCCAGTTGTGGGGGATATCCTTCTGATTGGGATTAATAAGTGCTTGTAACCTACTAAAAAATAACAGTTTTAGTTTTTCATATTCTGCTGGCTAAGTTTTTGCAGTGAAATGTGTGAAGCGCAATACGCTACAAATGGCAGCTGCGACTGCCCGGGTGGATTGCTACCCAGTGGCTACTGCCATTGGCCTTGATGCAGTTCTGAACGTACGCCCAGCGCGGGAACCACGCGATGCAGATGCTGGAAAACGAAGCGCCCGACAAGGTCAGTGCGACCGCCAGCGGACGGGTCTTACCTTTGCGTGAATTCAACTTGCTGCGCTGGTTCTCGGTTATCAGCCTGTTGATCATTACCTCGGTGGCAGGTGGGCTGGGGTACGTTTCGACGCGCTTCGTGGTGCGCGACAGTGTAGAGCGCGATGCCATGCTCACCGCGCAGTTCATTCAGGCAATGGCCCAGGCCGAAGTGCGTCATTCGCAATTACCGCCTGGCACCACCATGGGCGAGTTGCTGGACCCGCGACTGGACCTGCAGCATCGGCAGTTCACCCCGGCCTTGGCCGAGTCGACCCGGGTCGAGTTCCTCGATCATGTCGAGCACCTGCCGGACACCTTGCTGGCCAACGTTTATGCCCGCGACCGCACCATTGTCTGGTCCACCAACGCAGAGCTGATTGGCAAGCGGATAGAAGTTGATGGTGATCTTGAGCGCGCCTTCCGCTCGCGCAAGGCGGTGTCGGCCAGCTATCACAAGGTTGCGGATGATCGCGAAGAGCAGAAGTTCCAGCGCGAACCACGCTACCTGTTTATCGAGAACTACATCCCGCTGTTCGATAGCCAGGGTGAGCAGGTACTGGCCATGGTGGAAATCTACAAGGAACCGCAGGATCTGATCCGGCGCATCCAGCGCGGCTATTTGCTGATCTGGGCCTCGACTCTGGTAGGTGGCGCGTTAATTTACTTCGGGCTGTTCTGGATCGTGCGCCGTGCGGCGCACATGCTGCACCTGCAGCAGGAGCGGCTGGTGGCAAGCGAAACCTATGTGGCGCTGGGTGAGATGTCTTCGGCAGTGGCTCACAGCATGCGCAACCCGCTGGCCAATATCCTCTCCAGCGCCGAACTTGCCCAGGAAACCGCCAACCCTGCTGCGCAGAAGAACATCACTGACATCATCAGCCAGGTCGACCGCATGTCGCGTTGGGTGCGCGACCTGCTGGTGTCGTTGCGTCCGTCCAGTGAAGAACCCGAGGCCGTGGACCTGGTGGCGGCCATCGAAGACACCCACCTGGCCTTCGCCCAGCAGATCGAACGCAACGGCGTGCGCTTCCATTTCGAAGGGCCTGACGTGCAGTGGGTGGTCAGCCAGCCGCTGCAGCTCACGCAGATTCTCAACAGCCTGTTTTCCAATGCCCTGGAGGCCATGCCCGCTGGCGGGATGCTCAATGCCCAGGTCAATGTGCAAGAAGGCCTGCGCGCCGAGTTCGTGCTGACCGACACGGGCAAAGGCATGAGCCAACAGCAGGAACGGATGGTGTTCAAGCCGTTCTTCACGACCAAACAGGGTGGCCTTGGCGTGGGGCTGGCCCTGGTCAAGCGCATCATGGAACGTTTTGGCGGCTCGGTCAGCCTGAGCAGCCGCGAAGAGGAAGGAACCCGCGTTAGCCTTACATTCAATATTGCAGCGGGAGGGGAACATGGAGCACAGCATCCTGGTCGTCGAGGATGATGAAATCCTTGCCGACAACATTCGCACTTACCTCAGCCTCAAGGGCTACGATGTCATCGTGTGCCACAGCGCGGAACTGGCGCTGGAGCAGATCAAGCGGGCGCAACCTGACGCGGTGCTGACCGACAACTCGCTGCCAGGCATGAGCGGGCATGACCTGCTGCGTACCCTGGTGGCCCAGGCACCGGACCTGAAGGTGATCATGATGACCGGCTACGGCAATGTCGAAGATGCCGTGCAGGCGATGAAGGAGGGCGCCTTTCATTACCTGACCAAACCGGTGGTACTGGCCGAGCTCAAGCTGACCCTGGACAAGGCCCTGGCAACCGAGCGTATGGAGCGCACGCTGTCGTTCTACCAGGAGCGCGAGGCGCAGAAGTCCGGGTTGCAGGCATTGATCGGCGAGTCGCCGGTGATGCTCACCCTCAAGCACACCCTGCGCCAGGTGCTCGATGCCGAGCGGCGCATGGCCAGTGACGACCTGCCACCGGTGCTGATCGAAGGCGAGACCGGTACTGGCAAGGAGCTGGTGGCCCGTGCCCTGCATTTTGATGGTTCGCGCAGCAAAGGGCCGTTCATCGAGTTCAATTGCGCTTCGATCCCTGCCAACCTGCTTGAGGCCGAACTGTTTGGTCATGAGAAGGGCGCTTTCACCGATGCCAAGGAGCGCCGGGTGGGGCTGGTGGAGGCTGCCGATGGCGGCACCTTGTTCCTTGACGAGATCGGCGAAATGGACCTGGTGCTACAGGCCAAGTTGCTCAAGTTGCTGGAAGACCGCAGCATCCGCCGGATTGGTGCTGTGAAGGAACGCAAGGTCGATCTGCGGGTGATCAGCGCCACCAACTGTAACCTGGAACAAATGGTGCAGCAGGGCAAATTCCGCCGTGACCTGTTCTTCCGCCTGCGCATTATCGCCCTGAAGGTGCCGCGCCTGTATTCGCGTGGGCAGGACATACTGCTATTGGCGCGGCATTTCCTTGCCCACCATAGCCGCCGTTATGGCAAGCCGAACCTGCGCTTTTCGGCCGAGGCCGAAAGCCTGATGCTCGGTTATAGCTGGCCTGGCAATGTACGAGAATTGCGCAACATGCTGGAGCAGACCGTGTTGCTGGCGCCGAACGAGGTCGTGCAGGCGCATCAGTTGAACCTGTGCATGACCTTGGTTGACGAGCCGTTGGCGCAACAGCCGATGGCGGCCATGTTTGAAATGCCGCGGCACGAACCAGAGCCGGGTACAAGTCTGCCTGACATGGAGCGTGACCTTGTCTGCAAGACCCTGGACCGTACCGACTGGAACGTGACCAAGTCGGCACGGATGCTTGGGTTGTCGCGGGATATGCTGCGTTACCGGATCGAGAAGCTGGGACTGACCCGGCCTGACAAACGTCAGTGGTAGTACAGGCAGGGTCGTCAGGGGTTACCTGTGCCCGTGCTGCCTTCTCCTTGCCGCCCGGTACCTTCCGACCTACTGCCATCCATCCCCGGCAGATCGCGGTTGTCATGCTGCTGCGCCGGCGGGCTTTGCGGGTCATTGCCCTGTATGCGCGGGTCGGTGTCCCGCGGCAAGGGCTTCTCGATCGGGTTGAGGGTGCTGTCCACGCCCGGCTGTGGCGCCGTATTGTGCGGGTCGTCGGGGTAGGTCGGACCTGTACCGGCAGCAAAGGCCAGCGGCGAGGTGAGCAGGGCGATCGACAGGATGATTGAGCGGGGCATGGCAGGCTCCTTTGCTATACGGGTAGGGCTCATACATCCCTTTGGCCTTACCCGAAACGTGAAGGTGCCATTACCCCGATCAACGGTCACACCACCAGTGACAGCAACATGATGAAAATGATGCCGACGATGGACAGGATCGTCTCCATCATGCTCCAGGTCTTGAAGGTTTCTGCAACGGTCATGTTGAAGTACTGCTTCACCAGCCAGAAGCCGGCGTCGTTCACATGGGACAGGATCAGCGAGCCGGCACCGGTGGCCAGTACCAACAGCTCACGGTTCACCCCCGGCACCAGGTCGATCACCGGGGCCACGATGCCCGCGCCGGTAATGGTGGCGACCGTGGCGGAGCCGGTTGCGATGCGGATCACCGCCGCCACCAGCCAAGCCAGCATGATCGGCGAAATTTCCGCCTGCACGGCCATTTGCCCAATCACGCTACCCACACCGGTGTCCACCAGCATTTGCTTGAAGCCACCGCCAGCGCCGACGATCAGCACGATGGCGGCAGTCGGTGCCAGGCTCTGGTCGAGCATCTTCATGATCTGTTGGCGATTGAAGCCGCGGGCCGAGCCGAAGGTGTAGAAGGCCAGCAGCAGGGCGGCGAGCAGGGCGGTGATCGGGTGGCCGATCAGGTCCATCCACTGGCGCACGATGTGCTCGGCAGGCAGCACCACGTCGGCGAACGTTTTCAGCAGCATCAACGCGACCGGCAGCAGCACGGTGATCAGTGTGATGCTGAAGCTTGGCAGGTTGCCCTGGTCGGAATCCTTGGCGATCTGGTCCATCAGTTCCTGGGACGGGTTGCCCGGGATGTAGCGGGAAATGAAGTTACCGAACAGAGGACCGGCGATGATCGCGGTGGGCAGTGCAACGAGCAGGCCGTAGAAGATGGTTTTGCCAATGTCAGCGTGGAAAATGCCGATCGCCAGCAAGGGGCCCGGGTGTGGTGGCACCAGACCGTGCACCACCGACAGGCCGGCCAGCAGCGGAATGCCGATTTTCACCAGCGAGACGCCTGAGCGTCGGGCGACGATGAACACCAGTGGAATCAGCAGCACAAAGCCGATTTCGAAGAACAGCGGGATGCCCACCAGGAAGGCGGCGAACATCATCGCCCAATGCACGTTCTTCTTGCCGAAGGCGCGGATGAGGGTTTGCGCGATCTGGTCGGCACCGCCGGAGTCGGCCATCAGTTTGCCGAGCATGGTGCCGAGGGCGAGCACGATCCCGACGAAGCCCAATACGCCGCCAAAACCGTCCTGGAACGATTTCATGACCTTGGCCACCGGCATGCCGGAGGTCAGGCCCAGGAAGCCGGCCGCGAGGGTGAGGGCGACGAAGGGGTGAACCTTGAAGTGGGTGATCAGCAGGATCAGCCCGACGATGGTAACCAGCGCGTCGAGTAGCAGGAAGGTATCAGTAGCCAGTCCGAACATGGTTTGAAGGCCTCGGTCTTATCGTTGTTTTGGGCGTAGCTTTATGGAGTCTTTGCCCGCTTTACGGGTCGGGGTAGCGCTGTCTTTGGTGAGACGGAAAAACCGCCGAGGTCAGGCGGTTTGCGCCAGGCCCGACTCACCGCAGCGCTTTAGCCAGCGGTCCACCGCTTCGGCCAGTGCTTCGATCGGTTGGGTGGCGTCCAGTGCAAGTGTCAGTGGTTCGCCGCGTGGCGATTCCAGGGCAGCGAACTGGCTGTCGATGAGGCTGGCCGGCATGAAGTGCCCTGGGCGAGCCAGCACGCGTTTTTCAGCCTCGGCAGGCGACAGTTCGAGGAACACGAACACCAACCCGGGCATGGCATCGCGCAGGGTATCGCGGTAGCGGCGCTTGAGTGCCGAGCAGGTCAGGATCGGGCGTTCCCCGGCCTGGGTGGTGGTTTGCAACTCTTCACCAAGGCGGACCAGCCAGCCGGCACGGTCGCTGTCGTCCAGCGGGATGCCAGCGCTCATCTTGCGGATGTTTTCGGCAGGGTGGAAAGCGTCGCCTTCGATCAGGCGGCCGCCGCTTCTGGCAGCGATGGCGGCGCCGATGCAGCTTTTGCCACAACCGGCCACGCCCATCACCACAATGGCGGACAGGGGAGAATTCATCAGTACCTCCTGCGGGTGAGATAGCGCTGTCTCGCCATTGACGAACAGCCACCTCCCCGGTGTTATTGGTCTTGTCCTTACGCAGTATGGACGCCTGGTGGCAAGCGCGTGGTGGCTGCTACCAAAGATTACATTGCCTGCATCCTGAGACAGCGCTACCTTAGTGGCCGTTCCCTATCCTTGCAAGTAGTAAAATTACAACATTCATGTCCCGCATCGGCTCCCGTACTACAGGTCGTCCCACCCTGGCTGAAGTTGCCAGGCTTTCCGGGGTTTCCCCAATTACCGCTTCGCGCGCTTTGCGTGGGGTCAGCACGGTTGCGCCCGCGCTGGTGGAAAAGGTCATCGCCGCGGCGGCGAGCCTCGGCTATGTGGCCAACCCGGCAGCCCGGGCGTTGGCCTCGGCACGCAGCCAGTCGGTGGTGGTATTGATCCCGTCGTTGTCCAACCAACTGTTCATCGACACCCTTGAGGCCATTCACGAGGTCATGCGTCCGCGTGGGCTCGAGGTGCTGATCGGCAACTATCACTACGACCTCGCCGAAGAAGAGAACCTGATCCGCAATTACCTGGCCTATCAGCCCTGCGGCATTTTGTTGACCGGCTTCGAGCGTAGCGAAGCTGCGCGGCAGATGCTGGCTGCCAGCGGCGTGCCGTGTGTGCACATGATGGAGCTCAATGGCGAGCCAGGGGCTTTGTCGGTCGGTTTCTCGCAGCATCAGGCCGGACGTGCTGCTGCACGGCACCTGATCGAACGCGGGCGCAAGCGTCTGGCATTCATTGCTGCGCAGCTGGACCCTAGGGTGATGCAGCGTGCCGAGGGTTTCCGTCAGGCGCTGGCAGAGGCCGGTTTGCAGGCCGCCGAGCTGGAAGTGTTGGCGCCGGAGCCATCGTCGATTGCCCTGGGCAGCGCGCTGTTCAGCCAGCTGATGCAGCAGGCGCCGGATGTCGACGGCATCTTCTTCTGTAACGACGACCTGGCCCAGGGCGCGGTGCTGCAGGCCTTGCGTCAAGGGGTGGAGGTGCCACGTCAGGTGGCGATGGTCGGTTTCAACGATTTGCCGGCCTCGGCGCACATGGTGCCGCGCCTGACCTCGATTCGTACACCACGGGCTGCGGTGGGTCGGGGCGCAGCGCAAGCGCTGCTGGCGTTGCTGGATGGCAAGCGGGTGACGAATGCGCAGCAGGATCTGGGCTTTGAGTTGATGGTGCGCGAGAGCACCTGAGAGTGCCCGCCAAGGCCTTCTCGCGCGACTTCCACAGGAATGATTGGCCCAAAACAGATGTGGAGCGGGTTTACCCGCGAAGCAGGCGACGCGGGGCATGGCACCGGCTGTGCCGGTGTTCGCGGGTGAACCCGCTCCTACGGGGGCGCTAACGGATGGATTTTGGTAAGCGTCCGGCGAACACTCAGCAGAGCGGAACCTGACGCATAGCGTACACGTGAGTCAGTTTCGCGTGCTTTGGCATGACTGAAGGAATGCGAGGCATGGACATTTTTCGAATCCATGCCAAGAATCAAGTCAATCAGGCATGCACACTCGTAGTCGATGGCCATCCGGATCGAGTGCCACGAATGTCAGACCAAACACTGCGTGGTGAAGCGCCTGCTCAATGTGGACGCCTTCAGCCGTCCATTTTTGATGAAGATCTTCTACCTGCGTTTCCGTCTCAACCAGAAAGGCAACCTCGGTACGATGACCGCTACCTCCGCTTTTGTAATCCTTGGCATTGGTCGACCAGAGGCCCAAGGCCGTACCATTATCAAGCAAGAACGAAACATAACTGGGGAATGCCGACTGCGGCTTCCGTTCAAGCAACTTTTCATAAAAGTCACAGCTTTTCTGAGGGTCTTTTACGTACAACAGGAATAGGTTTGGGCTTGCCATGAAATATCCTCGAACATTGAGGCTCAGATGCTATTCGACTCTGCTGACAAAAAATGTCAGCATTGACGCATGACCCGTACTCAACGACTTCTTTCTCTCGTACAAATTCTGCGCGCGCGCCGTCATCCAGTGACTGGACAGAGGCTTGCGGAGGAGATGTCAGTAAGTCTGCGCACTGTGTATCGCGATATTGCTACATTGCAGGCTCAAGGCGCCGACATTCGGGGTGAGGCTGGTATCGGCTACATACTCCGTCCAGGATTCGTTCTCCCACCTCTTATGTTCAATGAGCAAGAGCTCGATGCACTGATGCTTGGCATGCGTTGGGTAGCACAGCAACCTGACGCGTCGTTGGCTCAAGCAGCGCTCGACGTATTGTCAAAGGCAGAAGCGATACTACCATCAGCTGTTGCTGGTAGATTGTTCAAGACGCCATTATTCGCTGTATCCTCTCAATCTCGTGGTGCATATGGGTTTGACGCCAAGTGCTTACGCGATGCCATACGGCTGGAGACGAAAATTCGCTTAGTCTATGTGAGTGAAAAATCCGTAGAGACGGAGCGTACCGTTTGGCCGCTGGGAATTGGATATTTTGAAGATATGGAAATCCTAGCTGCATGGTGTGAATCTCGCAGGGACTTCAGGCACTTCCTATTAAATCGAATTCAATCCCTAGTACTCCTCGATGCTGACTTCAAAAACCAAGGAGGGTGGCTGCTGGCCAAGTGGCGAGGCTCGCGTTTGGATGTAGTTCCATGAACTAATTTCAATGGGGCAGGCATAGATGAATCAGGCCAGCCTCCACTGGTGAGGCAGCAGTTGCCCGATCATACTGGCCCACTGCGTCGGCAGCCGCGTCAGCACATCTTTGAGATAGGCATACGGATCATGCCCATCGCAAGTTTCTAGGTCGGGATACCTTTGTCGATGACCTGCGCCGGCACTGGCGAATGAATTAGGGTTTCGCACTGACGGCGGGCCTACTTACCACGCTTATGTTGCTCGACGGTAAATACGCCCGGCGTGTAGTCCAGCTTCTTGCTGACGTCTTCACCAATGCGTTGAAGTCGGTAGCCACAGGCGCACAGGGTGTTTTCAGGGTCGTGACGAATTAGGTTACGCGGCAACTGCCTGAATCTTCTTGCTCATCGCCTCGACCTGAGACTGCAACTGCAACGCCTGTGCTACCTAGGCACGAAGCTGTTCCGGGGTCATCTGGTCGAGGTTGGGCAAGGAAGTCATGCCGCCGATTGTCCCAGAGCAGGTACTGGACGACGACATGTAGAGCGGCCAAATGGCCGGCGTTTACAGCATGCTGATCACACCGCCTGCACCGAGCAGCCTTCGGGATCTGAGGCTGGCCATTTCACCGTGATCATTTGCTCGGCCATGGGTAACTCGATGATCACTGACGCCTCAAGGGTGATCGCGTCCGCTTAAAAAGACGCAGACACCATCGCCCTTAATGCTGGAGTCCGGAAGGTGAGCTCCCCGGGCGCTGCGGATTTTTCGCCTTGCAAGTGATCGCAAGGAAACCGGCCTGCCTAAAGACAGGCGCTGTAGGTGTAAGAGCGAGCTTGTTCGCGATGCGCCGCGCGAACGGCGCTGGATCTATCAGGCGCCACAAATGCCACGACTTGCAAACGGCGATCTATGCTCAGAAAACCGCGCATAGGGAGCCCCGTGTCATGTTCGATTTCCATCGCAAGTCTGATTTGGCAGAAATCCAGCGCAGCCGCCAGGCGTTGGCCGATGCGCAAAGCAAACTGGCTGCTATCAGCCGTGCCATGGCGATGATCGAGTTCGCCCCCGACGGTACTATCCTCGACGCTAACGAGCGTTTCTGCCAGGCCATGGGCTACAGCGCCGACGAGCTGCGTGGCAAGCACCACCGGCTGTTCTGTGAGCCGGACTATGCAAAAAGCGCCGAGTACCAGCAACTGTGGCGCGAGTTGGGGCAGGGCAAGGCAATCAGTGGTACGTTCGAGCGCATCGACAAGGCAGGGCGCGAGGTCTGGCTGGAAGCCAGCTACATGCCTGTGCTGGACGAGCACCGGCAAGTCACCAGCGTAATCAAGGTGGCATCGGACATCACCCAGCGGGTAATGCTGGAGCACGAGAGCGAAAGCCTGCTCAAGGCCATCAGCCGCTCCATGGCGGTGATCGAGTTCACCCCGCAAGGCCGGGTGATCAAGGCCAACCAGAATTTTCTCGACACCATGGGCTACCGCCTCGATGAAGTGGTTGGCCGCCACCACGGGTTGTTCTGCCTGGCGCATGAACGCGAATCGGCCCAGTACCGTGAGTTCTGGGCTTCTCTGAACCGTGGCGAGTACCATTCACACCGCTTCGAACGCGTCAACAAGCAAGGCCAGACCGTTTTCCTGGAGGCCTCCTACAACCCGATCTTCGACAGCAAAGGCCGCCTGTGCAAAGTGGTCAAGTTTGCCAGCGACATCACCCAGCAGGTCTGCACCCAGCAAAGCGCCGCCCATGCTGCCCATGCCAGTTCGGTGCAGACCGATGCCTGCGCGCGCAAGGGTACCGAAGTGGTGCAGCAGGCAGTACAGGTAATCGAGCAGATTTCCCAGGAGCTTAACGACGCAGCGCGCAGCATCGATGCGGTAAACAAGCAGTCGGATGTGATCGGGCAGATTGTGCTGACCATCCGTGGCATCGCCGACCAGACCAACCTGTTGGCCCTTAATGCAGCCATCGAGGCAGCGCGTGCCGGCGAGCACGGGCGCGGCTTTGCCGTGGTGGCCGATGAGGTGCGCAACCTTGCCGCGCGAACCAGCAAGGCCACCCTGGAAATTGTCGATGTGGTGCGGCAGAACCACGACCTGTCGCTATTGGCAGTGGCCAGTATGCAATCGAGCCTCAACCGCACCGGTCACGGCGTGGCGCTGGCCAATGAGGCGGGCACGGTGATCATGGAAATCCAGCAAGGCTCACGGCACGTCGTGGATGCCATCAGCCAGATCAGCTCGACGCTGCAATTGCATTGAGCGCCTCGCGCATCTCGTCAAGCAGTGCCTGCAGGCTGACTTGCAATTGCGCGCGTTGTTCGGCGGTCGGCAGTCCTTTCGCGTGGGCGTGTTCGATAGCTTCACAGTCTTTGACCACGGTGCGCACCCTGATCATTTTGGCGCCACCCTTGATGCGGTGGGCCAAGGCACGCACTGCGTCATCAGGGGCGTCTGTTGCCAAGGCGCGCAGGGCGGCCAGGTCTTCACCGACGCTGATCGACAATTGCTCCAGCAAATGCCGCGTCAACTGTTCGTCGTCTTGGGTCAGGTGGCGCAATTCGGCCAGGTCGAACCCACTATGGCAGGGGCCCGGTGACGGCTGCTGAGGGCGTACCTGTGGCAGGTGGGCCTTGAGCGTGCGCAGGCCAATCGGCTTGAACAGGCATTCGTCCATACCACTGGCCAGGCAGCGAGTACGCTCCTCGGCCTGGGCGTTGGCGGTCACCCCAAGAATACGGCCTGCCGGCAGGCCGCCCTCGCACTCCAGGCTGCGAATGCGCCGGGTGAGCTCATGTCCGTCCATGACCGGCATGCTGCAATCGGTGATCACCAGGTCGAAGCGCGCGTCCTGCCAGCGCGCAAGGGCGATTTCGCCATTCTCCGCCAGTGTCACATGGTGCCCCAGGGTTTGCAGTTGCCTTTCCAGCAATAACAGGTTGGCCGGGTAGTCGTCGACCACCAGGATATTGAGCGGGCCGCTGCTGGTTTCATGTGTCGTGAGTTGCTCTTCCGCTTGTGTCGGTGCTGCGCAGACGGGCAACTGCAGGTTGACTTGTACCCGGGTGCCAACGCCCTCGACGCTCTGAAGGGTCAAGGAGCCGCCCATCAGTTCGGCCAGGGTGCGGCTGATGACCAACCCCAGGCCTGCGCCCTGACGTGCCCTTGGGCCATCGGCCTGAACGAAGGCACTGAACAGCCTCGCCTGGTCGGCGGGGCTGATGCCGATGCCGGTGTCGCGCACATTCAGCTCGATAGCCAGAACGCCCTGGCCGGCAACTTTGGGCAGCAGCAGGCATGCCTGCACTTCACCACGGTCGGTGAACTTGATGGCGTTGCTGATCAGGTTGGACAGAATTTGCTTGAGTCGCAGTGGATCGGCCAGCACCCATACCGGCTCCGCAGGCAGCTCGCCGTGCAGATGCAACCCTTTGGCCCGGGCATTGCCTTCGAACACCCGCAGCGTGGCGCGCACCAGTTCGACCAAGTTGGTAGGCACAGGCTGTAGGCTGATGTGCCCGGACTCGATGCGGGAAATGTCGAGAATATCGCCAATCAGCTCAAGCAGGCCAATGGCTGAATCATGGGCGGTCTGTAGGGTCTGGGCGTCGCTGCGGCCGCTGCGGCTATCTTCCAGGGCCAGTTCCAGCAGACCGATCACGGCATTCATCGGGGTCCGGATCTCATGGCTCATGGTGGCCAGGAAGGTGCTTTTGGTCTGGCTGGCCTGTTCGGCATCGTCCTTGGCCTGGCGTAACTGCTCCAGCAGCCCGCGACTGAGCGCAAGCTGTGCCTGCAGCGCGTGCTGTGCCTCGGTTCGCTGGTTGATCAGCTTGCGCAGGTAGCTGTTCCAGAACACCACCCCGGCCAGCAGCAGGGCCGACAGCACCAGTACCTGCAAGGCCAGGGTGCGGTAGTCGCGCCATGGGCTGTCGCTCACCAGTGTGCTGGTACGCCAGCGGTTGATCAGCTGGTCGAGTTCTTCAGGTGGAATGCTTAGCAGCGCCTTGTCGAGAATGGCCTGCAACTGGGGCTGGTCGGCGGCTACGGCAAAGGCGGCAATGGCCGGGGCGTCGTCGAGCACGCCGGCGATGCGCAAACGTTCCTTGAATACATGGCTGATGTAATAGGTAGCATTGATATGGCTGCTCAGGGCTACGTCTGCAACACCGTTGGCCACGGCCTCCATCTGACCGAGTGGGTTGTCAACTTCGACTATCTCGGCCTGCGGGTATCGCTGTTGCAAAACGGCCTGCTGCGGTGAGCCGCGCACCAAGGCGATGCGCTTGCCATCCAGGGCCTTGGCCTGTGCAGATGATTCGCCTTCGTTGCGGGTGACAAGCACGCGCGGGCTGACCAGGTAGGGGCGGGTGTAGCGCAGTTGCTTCAAACGGTCGGCGCCATAGCCCAGCGCCCCGATCATCTGTGCCTCGCCGTGTAACAGGCGGTCGATCATGACCTGCGATGAAGCACTCTCGACGGGTTTGAACTGCAGCCCCGTGCGCAATGAGATCTGCTTGAGCAGGTCCAGGGTGATACCGCTAGGGCGGTGTTGAGCATCGTTGAACGTCAGAGGTGCCAGCGAGGTATTGACCAGTACACTGATAGTGGGGTGGTCGGTGATCCAGGATTCTTCTTCTTCGCTCAAGGCAGTGAGGTGGCGCTGCAGCAGCAGGCTGGTATTACCACTGCTCCAGCGGCGCAGAATGTTCAGACGTTCACTTTCGCTTATGCGTGACAGCGCCTTGTCCACCAGCCGATGCAAGCGCGGGTTGTCGCTGGCGATGGCGAAGGCAAAAGCCTCTGGGGCCAGTTGGGAGAAATGGTCGATTTTCAACGTGCCCTGAAAACTTTTGCCGATCATGTAGTCGGTGCTGATGGCATCGCCCAGATAGGCGTCTGCCTCGCCCAGCACCACGGCAGCGAGCCCGGCCAGGGTCGAGCGGTACAGGCTCAGTTGCGCCTTGGGGTACTGGGTACGAACGCTGACGGCCGGCAGGTAGTGATCGACCATCGCCAGGCGCAGGCCGGCGAGGTCGGGCGTACTTTTCAAGCTGTGCCCCTCACGGGTGACGATTACGGGCAGGTCGTCGGCATAAGGGGTGCTGAGGCTAAGCTGGGCGTCCGCCGCTTCGAAGGCGTTGGAGCTACCCAGCAGGTCAATACGGCCATCACGCAAGGCAGTGATGGCCTCGTGACGGCTGTTAAAGCGGCGAACTTCAATAGGTATGTCAAGCTGTTCGCCGATGATGCCGGCGTAGTCTGCGCTTAACCCCTCATAGTCATGCTGACTCACATTGATTTCAAACGGGGGGTAGTCGGGGCGCGCACTGCCCAGTACCAGGTGTTGGCGTTGTTTCAGCCAGTGGCGATCATCGCTGGACAACGTCAGCGGGGCAGAGGCGCTGATTGAGCGCGCCAGCAGATGGCGTGGCTCGCTGCTGGCCTGCAGCACCGGGGACTTGGCTAGAGCAATAGCCAGAAGGACGCTCGCCAGCAACTGTTTCATGGCAGCCGAGCGCTCAATAGACGTTGTTACGCTTGGCCAGGTCGACCATTTCCACCAGCGACTCGGTCTTGAGCTTTTCCATGATACGGCCCCGGTAGGTGCTGATGGTCTTGGCGCTGAGGTTCATGCAAGTGCCGATGTTCTTGTTGTTCTCGCCGCGCGCGAGGCGCCGCAGCACCTCCATTTCCCGGTTGGAGAGACTGGCCAGGCGCACTGGCTCGCTCTCCAGCGAGTTGCTGTTGACCGACATTTGCGGAAAGGTCGAATAACCCTTGATCAGGGCCTTGAGAGCGAACAGCAGTGCCTCGTGGTCCTCTTCCTTGGTGACGAAGGCGCCTATCCCGGCATCCAGGCAGCGGCGCACATACAGATCGGTGGCCTGGCCGGTCAGCACCATGATCTTCGGTGCCGGCTCCAGGCTCTGCAATCGCTTGATGACTTCCATACCGTCCAGGCCAGGCAGGCCGATGTCGAGAATGACCACGTCCGGGCGCAGTTCACGGGCTACCTGAGCCACTTCACTGCCATTGCCGACCTCGCCGACGACATGGAAGCGCTCGCGCTCGAGCAGTAGGCGCAGGGACAGCCGGACAATAGGGTGGTCGTCGACGATCAGCACGGTTGTCATGGGGAAAACTCCTGTAGGGATGTGGTCCGCTTCCTGGAACACTCAGGAATACGTCTGCAAGTGGGGTTATCGGAAGCGCTGCACGATACGACCATTCCCGAGGTTTGGTAATGCCGAGTATAGAAGTGTTGAAATCCCTATTACTTATTGTTGAGAAATCCTACAAGAAACAGGAAAGGCATCACCCTGAAACAGCGGTGATGCCGGTTCTTTGCAGTTATTCAGGCGCAGGCAGCGTGCGGTTTGTGTATACGCAGTGTGGAGGCAGGGTTGTTGGTCAATGCCTGCCCGACCCGCGTCGGGCGGGCCACCAACTGCCCGGTACAATTCGGGCAGCGGCCTTGAAAGCGGGTTTCGGCACAGGCACGGCAGAACGTGCATTCGAAGGAGCAGATCAGGGCGTCGGGGCTGTCACCCGGCAGGTCGGCATCACAGCACTCGCAGTTGGGGCGTAACTCCAGCATGGGCATGGCTCCTGTTCGCAGGCGGGAACCCGGAGTCTGCTATGCCCGAGGCAAGGCTGGCAATGCTCAGTCGCCAGGACGGTACAGGTGGGCATGCCCGGCTCGGTACAAGGCCGACTCGGCGAACGGCGTATCCCCCAGTACGTGGCCTACCAGGATCAGCGCCGTGCGGCGGAAATCCTTGGCCGCTACGCGTTCGACAATATCACCGAGGTTGCCGCGCACCCAGTCCTGGTCTGGCCAGGTGGCCCGATGCACCACCGCAACCGGGCAGCTCGCGCCGTAGTGCGGCACCAACTCATCGACAATGCGCGACAGGTGCTTGACCCCCAGATGGATTGCCAGGGTGCTGCCATGGCGCGCCAGGTCATCCAACTGCTCACCAGGCGGCATGGGCGAGCTGTCGCCATAGCGGGTGAGGATCACCGTCTGCGCCACTTGAGGCAAGGTCAGCTCACAGCCGAGCAGGGCGGCGCTCGCTGCCGTGGCGGTAACGCCGGGGATGATCTGGTAATCGATGCCCAGCGCCTGCAGGTGGCGGATCTGCTCACCGATGGCACCGTAAAGGCTGGGGTCGCCGCTGTGCACCCGCGCCACATCCTGCCCTTGTTCGTGCGCGCTGCGCATGGCGGCGATGATCTGCTCCAGATGCAGTTCGGCGCTGTTGATCACGGTTTCGGCCTGGTGGCCTTCGAGCACGGCGGCGGGTACCAGTGAACCGGCATAAATGATCACCGGGCACTGACGAATCAGCCGTTGGCCCTTGACCGTGATCAGTTCCGGGTCGCCGGGGCCGGCACCGATAAAGTAGATGGTCATGCTAAGTCCTGGCAAGAAAGAGGGTACGAAACGCTCAGCAGGCCAGGGCGAGCGTCGCCGGGCCCAGTACCTGGCGCGTCAGCAGCAACCTGGCCGTACCCTGCCGCTGGCTGGCCAGGGCCAGTGCCGCGCTCTCGGCGACGCCCCAGCAGCCACTGTGTTGGTGGGCAGCGGCGGAACGGTGGCTGAGCAGTGGTTCATAGGGTTGCAGTTGCGCGCCATGGTACAGCACCAAGGGCAAGCCGAGGTGCTCTGCCAGTTGTTGCAAACCCGGTTCGTCGGCCTTCAGGCTGATGCTTGCGATGCCGCGCAGGTCGGCCAACGCCAGGCCCTGGTTGTCCAGTGCCTGGCACAGCAAGCGTTGCAAGGTATCCGCCGGGCAACCCCGGCGGCAGCCAAAACCGGCGTAGAAGGCAGGCATCAAGCCTGGCTGGAACGGCGGAACAGCCAGGCGCTGAGCAGGCCCAAGGCCAGCCAGAAGGCGGCGTTGGTCAGCCAGGAGGCTACTTTGAACTGGGTTTCCAGTGCTTCGGGGGCGAGGCTTTCGTGCACCTCAGGTTGCGGTGCACCGATCACATGAGGAATGACCAGCAGCACGGCGCCCAGTGCCTTCAGCAGCCAGTGGCGAGCGAACACCAGCAAGGCCAGGCCCAGCGCTGTGGCACTGGCTGTACCGACCCACCAGGTCTGGCGTTGCCCCAGATCGGCGGCTGCAGTACCTGGCAGTTCTGGTGGCAAGCCCAGGGTTGGGGCCAGGCAGAACACGGCGAAGCCAGCCAACCCCCACAATGCGCCAGTGGCGGTGCGTTTGGGCTCGCGAAGGCTGTACAGGGCGGCGAGGATCAGGGCGAAGCCGACCGCGACCACCAGATTGCCGCCTGTGGTGGACAGCACGCGTTGCCAGCCGTCTTCCGGCGACCAGGCTTCGGCGCTGTGTTCATGAGCGACCACTTCGCTACCGTGTTCGTGGTGTGCGGCCGGGGCCGAGGACTCGTAGGTTTCCGCCTCAAGAATCAGCGGGGCAACCCAGAAGCTTTGCAGCAAGGTCAGCAACAGGGCTGCAAGAAGCCCGCTGAAGCCCGCAGTACGGGCAATGCGCGTGATCATCAGGCGTACTCAGTGGCAGGGGAAGGCGGCGCTGTGGCGGGTGTCGTGGGCGGCGTTGTGCACGGCCTCGATGTGCGAGAAACCGGCAAAGTACACCAGGCACAGGCCCAGCAAGCTGGCACCGATGGCGATGGTTACACGCTGGCTGAGGGTAACGGGGGTCGCAAGGCTGTGTTGTTTGGCGCTGGTGACGGGCATGACGCGGTCCTCTGCTTCTTGTGGGCAATGGGCGAGCGCGGCAGCCCCGGGCGTGGCCGCCCAAGGGAATGCAACAGCGCCCGCCCACCGCGGGGTGTTCATGAACGTCAGGCCGGTCTCCGGGCTTGCGAGGAAGAGCTGGGCTCCTGGAACGCGTCACCTTCCCATGCCGTACTACAAGGCACAGTGGTACAGACGCTTCACTCGCTTACCGTTGCGGGGGCAGCACCGGCATTGTCCGGCCCTGCTGAAGGGCCTGGGACGCACCGGTTTCCCGTTTCACCCCCTGAGGGGCACCTGAACGCGAGGCATAAGGAGAGCATGGGGCGGGCTTGGCGTCAATGTCATACAGAGCGCGAGGCTGTCGAACAGCAGGTACCACCGCCTCGCGCCTGCGGTGTTCGTCCAGCAGGCAGAAGTGCAGGCGCCGGGCGATCACCCGCGGGCGAATGCCGCCAGCTTGTCGCCATCCAGCCGGTAGCGCACCCACTCATCCTGTGCTTCGGCCCCTAGCTTCTGGTAGAAGCCGATCGCTGGCTCGTTCCAGTCCAGCACGCTCCATTCCAGGCGCCCGCAGTTGTTCGCCACCGCTTCGCGGGCAATGTGCTGCAACAACTGCCGGCCGGCGCCATCGCCGCGTTGTTCGGGGGTCACGTACAGGTCTTCCAGATAGATGCCATTGCGCCCGAGCCAGGTCGAGTAGCTGTAGAAGTACACGGCAAAGCCGATTGCACGGCCATCACGCTCGCACATCAGGGCGCGCACGGTGCTGCCTTCGTCGAACAGGCTGTGCTCGATGTCGGCAAGGGTAGCGACCACCTCGTGGCGGGCGCGTTCGTACTCGGCCAGTTCGGTGACGAAGGTGAGGATCTGCTCGGCATCGGTACGCACGGCAGGGCGAATGGTGAGGCTCATGGTGACAGCTTCCTTGGTCCGGATTGGAGATACAGTGATGTGTATCTGCATAATTTAATCAAACTGTACCGGTCGCTGGGGAAGGCGACTCCGGTAGTGTGACAGCACCTATAAAGAAAGTGGAATGCCCGCCATGCTTGCCTCTGCCGACCTGCTGACCGCCTTTGTGCTGTTTGCCTTCGTGTCTTCCATCACGCCTGGCCCCAACAACACCATGTTGCTGGCCTCGGGGGTGAACTTCGGCGTGCGCCGCTCGGTCCCTCATGCCTTGGGTATCAGCTTTGGTTTCATGATGATGGTGCTGGCCGTCGGCCTGGGGCTGGGTGAGGTATTCAAGGCCTGGCCACCACTGTATACGGTCCTGCGCTACACTGGCGCCGCCTACCTGCTGTACCTGGCCTGGAAGATCGCCACTTCCGGGCCGGTCGGCACGGCCTCGTCCAGTGCCCGCAAACCGCTGGGCTTCTGGGGAGCAGCGGCGTTCCAGTGGGTCAACCCCAAGGCCTGGGTGATGGCGGTGGGGGCGATTACCACCTACACGCCCGCGCAAGGTTATGTAACCAACGTGATCGTCATTGCGGCCTTGTTCGCTTTGGTCAACCTGCCGAGCGTGGGGGTATGGGTGATGTTCGGCAGCGCCCTGCGCAACCTGTTGCAGCATTCACGCTGGCTGATGCTGTTCAATGTCGTGATGGCCCTGTTGCTGGTGATTTCACTGTACCCGCTGCTGTTTGTAGAATCAGCGTTTTCCTGACCCCGAGAGTACAGTAAGCCGATGCAGTTGATTCCCTGGTCCCACGAATGCGCCGAAGGTTTCACCCTGCGTGGCTGGCGAACCCCGGCCAGTGGCAAACCGCTGCTGCACTTCCTGCATGGCAATGGCTTCTGTTGCCTGACCTACCAACCGCTGTTGATGCACCTGGGCAAGCATTTCGACTTGTGGCTCTGCGACGTTCAAGGCCATGGCGACAGTGACCATGGCGGGGTGTTTCGCGGCTGGAACCGCACCGCCGCCTTGGCGGTGGAGGCCTTTCAGGGCGGACGTGGCGAGTATGGCGACGTACAGCGGTTTGCCGCAGGGCACAGCTTTGGTGGCGTGCTCACAGGGCTGATCCTGAGCAGTGAACCGCAACTGTTTGCACGCGCCGTGCTGCTCGACCCGGTGTTGTTCAGCCGACGCATGATCGGCGTGATGGGGGCAGCAGCCTTGGTCGGCCTGCATCAGCGCCACGCCCTGGCCCGCAAGGCTGCCAGTCGTCGCAGCCACTGGCCCGATCGCGAGTCAGCGTTGGCCTCGCTGCAAGGGCGTGGCATCTTCAAAGGCTGGACCCATGCGGCGCTGCAGGCCTATGTCGAGCATGCCATCGGGGATTGTGGCGAGGCCGTGGTGCTCAAGTGCCGGCCCAGCCGTGAAGTGGAGATCTTCAGCTCGTTCCCTAAACGCATGTGGGCCAGTCTGGCCGCAATCAGGACGCCGACACGGGTCTTGTATGGAGAAGACACCTATCCCTTTGTGCCTCATTCGGTGAATCGCCTGGCGCTGCTAAACCGCAATGTGACCGCACTGCAAGTGCCCGGTGGGCACTGTTTCATGCAGGAAGACCCGGCCATGGCGGCCGAGCAGGTGCTCGGTTTCTTGCAGGGCTGACTGTTCTGCAGGTGGGACGATGCATGCCATTTCAGCCGTCTACCGCTTGATTGGCGTCATTGATAAGGTTATCTCAACCAAGAGAGGAGCCTTCTCATGAAAAAGATTCTGGGTATCCACCACAGCCCTCACGCCCATTGGGTGGGGGATGGTTTCCCGGTGCGCAGCCTGTTCACCTACGACAACCTGGCCAGCCGGATCAGCCCATTCCTGCTGCTGGACTACGCCGGGCCGCATGATTTCGCCCCGACCCCAGCACGACGCGGCGTAGGCCAGCATCCGCATCGCGGCTTCGAAACCGTGACCATCGTCTACCAAGGTGAGCTGGAGCACCGCGACTCCACGGGTGCCGGCGGCTTGATCGGCCCAGGTGACGTGCAGTGGATGACGGCTGCCAACGGCATCCTCCATGAGGAGTTTCATTCCCCGGACTTTGCACGCAGTGGTGGCACACTGGAAATGGTCCAGCTGTGGGTGAACCTGCCGGCGCGGGACAAGCGTGCAGCGGCCGGCTACCAGACGCTGCTGGCCGGCGACATTCCGGTGCTAGCGCTGGACGGTGATGCCGGGAGCTTGCGGGTAATTGCCGGTGACTATCATGGGCACCAGGGGCCGGCTCGGACCTTCACCGCGATGGATGTGTGGGATCTGCGGCTCAACGCCGGCGCTGTCTTGCAGTTGCCGGTTGCTGCCGGTCGCACTGCGGCGCTGGTGGTGTTGCGTGGAAACGTTCGAATCAACAGCGAACGCGAAGCAGGTCCGTCCAGCCTGGTGCTGCTCGACCGAGAGGGTGTAGACGTAGCGGTCGAGGCGCTGGAAGGCGCCAGTGTGCTGCTGCTCAGCGGTGAGCCAATCGATGAGCCGATCGTCGGCTACGGTCCGTTCGTGATGAACAGCCAGGCGGAGATTGCCGAATCGTTCGATGATTTCCATGCCGGGCGGTTTGGGCAGATGCAGAATGAGAGGGGAGGTGCCGCGCACTGATCCTGTTGATTGGGTGGCCTTGCTGTCCAAGACCACTCGTCGTCAAGTCTGCTAATGCATTCGAACGCTCGGCCCACGCAGGGAATCTTCCACTAAGGTGCTAGAGGATTCCCCGCAAGCTCATTGCCCGGGCGCATGGACTGCTGCCCGAGCATGCGCAATATCAATTGGCGCCCCGCCCGACAAAGGCGTACTTCCAAACAACAGGCCATCCCACAGAGAGGGTCGTACCATGTCGTTGATAGGCGTTTCGATACTAGAGATGCGGCAAATGATCGAACAGGCCTGCTTGCCAGATCGCTGTGAGGTCAGCTGCCCGGACGGCGCCAACCTGACCATCCGCCTGGGCCAGGGCCAGGATCTCGATCAAGGCGTGACCCTCAGCGGGGTCGCCCTGCAAAATCTCAACAGTTGTCGTGATCTGGTCAACCTGGTGGAGCAGCTGCATGCGCTGCGTGACAGCCACCCGGCGCCGCTCAAGGCGATTGCCTGAGCGCACCTGTCGTGCCCCGGTCAGCCCAGGCTGGCCGGGTTCATGCATTCTAGCCGCTGACTAGCAATGCGCAGGTATCAGCCCTGGCAGCCTTAAGTGCGGCCGCAGCTGCCGCTGATCGGCTTATTGCAGTTCCAGCAGCAGGTTCAGGCCACCGTCGCCGCATCTACCCTTGTCGCGGACCACGCCATGGTAACTCTGCCCATCCCAGACAAAGGCCACACTGTGAGCGCGGTCGATCTTGTCGGGCAGTGGGGGGCAAATGTGCAAGCGCAGCCCTGGACGGCCTTGCAGGTTGAGGGCGGCGAGCTGGCATTGGCATTCCACACTTTGCGCCACGGGGCCGAACAGGGTGTCGCGTACGTAGTCGAGCTGCAGCGAGGCATTGGGGGCGCGGCCAGGCATCTTCATCGGTACATGGCTCCGGTGCAACGGCTCGAAGAACCAGGCGGGTTTGGCATGGCAGGCTCCAGACAGAAGTAGGCGGCTTATCATTCGAAGCTTGCCTGGCCAAGATGTTCAATGTGTTTCATGTGGGTTCATCTTGTTCTGCACTGGGCGGCAGAGGACTGACCCTGTTCAGGCACCTGCCTTACGCAAGGTCAGGTTGATCCGCCGTTCGCCCAGGCGCGGATGAACACCGGGCTTGATCGGTAGCACGCCGTGGAAGCGCAAGCGGTCTTCGCCACCCCAGACCAGCACATCGCCGTGGCCCAGCGCAATGCGCTGAGCCTTGTCGGCACGCTGCAGGCCGCCGAACAGGAACACCGCTGGTAAGCCCAGCGACACCGACACGATCGGCTGGCTGAAATCCTGCTCGTCGCGGTCCTGGTGCAGACTCAAGCGTGTGCCTGGCAGGTAATGGTTGACCAGGCAGGCATCCGGCTCGAAACCGTCAAACCCGGCCATGGCTGCCGCGTGGGCGGCCAAGGCGAGCAGGACCGGGGGCAGGGCAGGCCAGGGCTGGCCACTGAGTGGGTCGCTGGGGCTGTATCGGTAGCCGTGTTGATCACTCACCCACCCCAACGTACCGCAGTTGGTCAGCCCTACCGCCATGCGCAGCCCTCCTGGGGTGTACATGTGCCGGAACGGCGCGGCACGTAGCACCGGGCGCAGGGCATCGAGCAGCGCCTCGGTTTCGGCCAGGGCGAAGCCGGGCAGCAGCACGGTATGGCTGGCCAGGCGTTGCGGCTGGGGGCCGAACAGGTCGAGGTCGGACTGGATCATGCTGCTGCACATCTTTGATCGGTTTGCCATTGTACCCCGACAGATACACTCCAAGGGCTTGCACATGCCGACCGGATCGAAAGACTGCAGAGGGAGGGGCAACAGAAAAAGGAACCGCGGCACCAGGGAGAGGAGCACCGCGGTTCAAGGGGGAGCGGTTTACTGCTGGGTCACAGTGGCCAGGTTCGCGCTGCCCAGCTGGGTGATGGTGGCGGATTGGGCGACACCGCTCTGGTCGACGAACGCCATGTTGCCCTGGCCTCCCTGGGTCACGTAGGCGACGTTGATGTTGTCAGACTGTTTGATGGTGGCTTCGTTGCCGCTTCCGTAGAGTTGGTTGGTATAGCTCTGGTTGCTATAGCCGGACTGGTCGAGGGTGATGGTGTTGCCGGTGCCCTGGCTGCTGCCGTAGGCATAGTTGTCGGTACCACGCTGGTCGGCGATCAGAATGTTGTCGGTGCCGTTCTGTTCGAAGTACAGCTCGTTGCTGACGTCATCCTGCTTGGTCGACATCTGGTTGCCTTTACCCGTCTGGGTCAGCGTGGCCAGCTGGTCAGCGCCCTTCTGGGTCAGGTTGACGCCGTTGCCATTGCCGGTCTGGTTGATGGTGGCGTTCTGGTTGGTACCGAACTGGCCACCCATCTTGGCGCCTTTCCAGTTACTGGCGGTGATGTTGTTACCATTGCCTTGGGTGTTGATGGTGAGGTTGAGGTTTTCACCATTCTGATAGGTGAAATGCAGGTTGTTGTTGCCGGTCTGGGTGATGCTGGTGGTTGAATTGTTGGTCTCGAACTGGTCCGACCAACTGGCGTTGGCATTGCCTTGCTGCGACAGGCTGACCTTGTTGCTGACGCCGAAGCTCTGGTCGATATAGCCTTCGTTCAGCTGGCCGGTCTGGACCACGGAGGCCTGGCTACCCACCTGTGTGTCCTGCCACACTTCCACCGAGTTGCCGCCCCCATACTGACCTATGGCAATGGTGCCGCCGGTACCTTCACGCTGGTCGCCATAGGCCCAGTTGTCGTGGCCATCCTGGTAGACCTGGATATCGCCATCGACATGGTTCAGGTGCTCGGTGGTGCCATAGTTGTCCTGGCCGGTCTGGTTGACGGTGCTGCGATTGTTGCTGCCACCGAAGGTCTGCTCGATGAACGCCTCGTTGCGCTGGCCGGACTGCCAGCTGGTGGCCTTGCTGCCTTCCTGGCTGTCCTGCCACACGGTTGATGTATTGCCAACGCCTTGTTGGGTTTGCAGCGATTCATTGTTCAACCCTATCGACTGGCTGGCGAAGGCATCGTTGTAGCTGCCTGCGGCCTGCTGGGTGATCTGGCTGCCGTTCTCGAACAGTTGCTCAGCGTAGCCGGCGTTGTACTGGCCGGTGGCGCTCTGCTGAATATCGCTGGTGCTTTCGGCTTGCACGGCGAGGTGGTTGTGGCCCTTGCCAGTCTGGTGCTGGGTGGCCGAGGCGAAGGGGGCCTGAGCCTGAAAGACTTCGGCGATGTTTTCCTTGCCGTCCTGGGTCTGGGACGAGGTGCTGTCAGCAGCCATGGCCTGACCTGCGAGGGCCAGGACGATAGCGGCACTGAGCGGAGCGAGCTTGTACATGGTGGTGCCTCCAGGTCTATCGGTATTGGGTGATCTGAACATGCTGGCCATTGCCAGCCTGGGTAACGGAGCTGTTGAGCCCCGAGCCGGACTGCACGATGCTGGCGCTGTTGTCGTTGCCGATCTGCTCGATGGCGGCGCTGTTGCTGCTGCCGCTCTGGCGAATCGACGCGCTGTTGCCATTTCCCTGTTGGCTGATGATGGCCATCAGGTCACTGCCTTCCTGCAAGATGTACGCTTCCTGAGCACCGCCAGACTGGACGATACGGCCCAGCAGAGCCTGACCGTTCTGGTCGAGGGCGGCGCGGTTGCCTGACCCTTGTTGCTCGATCACCGCAGCCTGGCCGGCACCGGCCGGCAGCAGGCGGATGATCACTGGTTCACCGAGGTCGTTGCCGGGTGCGAGGTCGGCATTGTCCATCAGGTCCTCTGCCCAGCAGGCCTGGCCCGCCAGGGCCAGGCAGAGCAACAGGGAGTACAGCCGTTTCATCGAAGCCTCCGGCTTTTACTGCACGATGACGTTGACGGTGCGCGTGGTGCCTTGGCTGGTGGTGATCGTCGCCGTCGGTGCCGCAGTCGGGATGATCGTGGTGCTATTGCTGACCACCAGGCGCCAGCGCCCGGTCAGCGCTACCGTGGCCGTACCCAAGGTCTGGACACCGGTAGTTGTGGTTACCTGCACGGTCACGGTATTGCCGGTAGTCACCGACGAGGTGCCACTGATGTCCCAGTTGTAACGGTTGTTGGAGCGCGCCGTTACTGTGGCTGTCGTGACAGCGAAGGTTTCAGCGGCAGGCCGAGGCGACACGTTGACGGTGACCGTACCTGGGGTGGACAGCCCCCCCAGCGAGTCACGTGCCTGGTAGGTGAAGGTGGTGGTGAAGGCTGTGGTTACAGTGGCCGGTGGGGTATAGGTTACGGTCGTGCCGTCGGTGCTGACCGTGCCGCGGCCGGCGGCTGGCTGGGTGATGTTGGCCACGCTCAGCGGTACGTTGCCTTCCGGGTCGGTGTCGTTGGCCAGCACGTTGATGGTCAATGGCACGCCCAGGGTGGCGACGGTCTCCGGGTTGGCAGTCGGTGCCTGGTTAGGCGCGACGTTGATGGTGACCGTGGCCGGTTCCGACTTCAGGCCCTTGGCATCCATCGCCCGGTAGCTGAAGGTGGCTACCAGCGGTTGTGTGGCCCCGCTCGGCGGCGTGTAGGTCACCGAGGTGGTGCCGTTCATCACGACGCCGCCAAGGCCGGTCCCGGGTTGGGTCAGGTCGCTGATGGTCAGCGGCACGTCGCCATCCGGGTCGCTGTCGTTCAGTAGCAGGTTGAGTGTGATCGGGACACCGACACTGGTGTTGCCGACATCGGTCTGGGCCAGCGGTGGCTGGTTGGCGGCCTCGACCGGGGCGTTGCCGACCACGATCACCGGCTCCACATCGCTACCGCCATGGGCAGACTTGACCGTGACGGTGGCGGGCGGTTGAGCCAGGTCGTTGACCGTGATGCTTTGCAGCGTGCCCGATTTCGACATGCGGCCGTAGCCTTGGGCGAGCAGGTCGGGGACCACGACTTCATCACTGGAGCTGGCCTCGATCAACAGACGTTTGTTGGCCCAGTCATAGCGTGCGGTGCTGACTTTGACCACGTCGCTGAGCTTGCTCGAGAGTGCAGTCGGCTGGGTGCCGCCGACTGCATTGCTGGCGGTGACAACCACCACCGCTGGCGGCACCGACTGGTTGAACTGCTGGCTGAAGAACAAACCGTTGTTGTCCGAAGTCAGGGTGAACTGACACGGCGAAGGCGGCGTGCCGATCAGTGCCAGGCCATTGCGCATACACAGGCTGGCCTCATTCGGGGCCTTGGCGAACACTTCCACGCGGGTGCCGCTGCCGTTGCGCGAGTACGTGGCTCGCTCCAGGGTGACCGGGGTTTGTGCCCGCTGGTCCAGCACCTTGCCAGACACTGTGAACGTGTTGGTCTGAATGGTGCCAGCGGGCCCTTCGATGCGCACGAAGTTGGTATTGAAGGGGCTACCGGTTACCGCTTCGGTGATATTGGGGTCGCCGATGTAGGTTTCGGTGGTACCAGTGTCAGGGTTGACCTCTGTATACGGCCCGCCAACCCCCTTCAGCCAAGGGCCGATCGCACCCTCCAGCGCCCCCTGGAAGTTGCCCGGAGCGCCAATGCCTATGTCCCGCGTGATGTTGATCGCACGACGTCCTGCCGTGGTGACGTTGACCGTCTCCACCCCGTAAGGGTGCGTGATGGTGTAGGTGCCGGTGCGTGGGACCGAAGCACGGATACGGATGCGCGCGAAACTTTGCTGATCACCGTCTACCGGGTTTTCAGCAGCGAAGGCTGCCTCTAAACCGGCAACGTAGACCTCCAGCTCATAACCGCTGTTACCTACTTGTGGTATCGAGGTTTCGGCCAGGAACCAGAACATCTCCGGTGGCCAGTTATCTGGAAATACCAGCGGCAGGGCATCGTCATAGACACCGGGCTCGGGCAACAAGGTGCACATGTAGGCCGGCGCCCCTGGCGCGCCTGGCGCACGGGTGCTGGTGGCACGTGACTGGCACAGCTCCAGGGATTGGTCGAGGCTGTCCTTGTACCACATCGGATAGCCACCTGTGGCGAAGGTGTAGGGCCCCGGGTCGACATCAGACAGCGCGGCGAATGCGGCGCTGGTAACGGTAAGAGAGAAACCGGCGGCCAACAGCGCACGGCGCGACCAAGTGTTCATGCTGCCTCCTTGAAGGCTGAGCCTTTGTCTGTTCATGGCACCAGCACCACGTCTTCGGTGTCGCTGCCACCGTTGGCGCTGGTGACCTGCACCTTGGCCGGCGGAATGGGCGAGAAGGTCATGCTCAACGTCTTCACGGCGCCGGTACCGCCCAGGTTGCCGATCAACGTGCCGTTGCCGGTATGTGCGGTAAGTACTGGAGGGGTGGTTTCGTCACTCGTGTTGGCCACCAAGGTCAGCTCGCCGGTGGACAAGCGGTACTGGGCCTGTGTGATGGTGACCAGGTCGGTCAGTGGCATGTTGCTGGTGGTCAGGCTGCTGGTGGGGACCGCCACGCTGTTGTCAGCGGACAGTGTCACGATGGTTCCGGCCGCCGGGTTGAGGGCTGACTGTGCGTACCAGGCGCCGGTGCCGTTGGCCTCGGTGAGGCCAAGGTTGGGCGTTTGGCTGGTCAGGGTGACGCTTGCCGGTGGCGGCGGGGCCAACACGAATATGTCTTGCTGGGCGATCAGGTCGCCGTTCTCGGTATGCCTTGAGTAAGTGCTGCGTTGTGGCATCAGCGGGGTTGGCAGGGCCACTTCGGAAAGCTTGCCGGAGACAGCGAACAGCTCGGTGCGCAGGTCGATGCCACCAGGGCCTTCGATGCGTACGTAATTGGTGTTGAATGGGCTGCCGGTGACCTGCTCTTCCAGGTTCGGGTCGCCGATGAAGCGCTCGTTGCCTTCGGTGTAGGGGCCGTTGACACTGCGCAGGAACGGCCCGACATCGCCCTTGAGTGCGCCGGTGAAGTCGCCTGCGCCGGCGATGCCGATGTCGCGGGTCATGTTGATCGCCCGGCGTCCTGCAGCGGGTACATCGAACACTTCAACGCCATAGGGGTGGGTGACCACGTAGGTGCCCGCGGTGGGGACGTCGACCCGAATACGGACTCGGGCAAAGCTGACCTGGTCACCCTCGACAGGTTCCTCGGCGGCGAATGCCGCTTCGATCGCCGTGCCGTAGCTGAGGTCGATGCCACGGGCGGCGTCGACGATTGCAGCGTCGGCAGTGAACCAGAACGCTTCGTCAGGGAAGTTGGTGGGGAAGACGATGGGTTGGGTATCGTCGAACACACCAGGCGTGGGCAGCAGCGTGCACATGTATGAGGGTGCGTCAGGCGCGCCGGCGACCCGGGAGCTGACGGCCTTGGTCAGGCACAGGTCGAGGGTTCGACCGTGGCTGTCCTGGTACCAGGCGGGGAAGCCGCCGTTGGCAGGAACGTAAGCGCCTGGATCGACAGCGTTCAAGGCGGCCTGCGCCGGGAGCTGGAGCATGCTGGCGAAAATCGCCACTGCCAGCGGGTGGGGTATCGGTCGGTGCATGAGTCAATTCCTCCTGCAAACGGGCCCATGGACTTGGGGCGTCTGGGAGGAGATCGGCAAGAGCTGTGCCAATATCTGAGGTCTGCGTTGCAGGCCTTGTGGGGCAAGGGTTCGAACCTCTCAGCTGGGGATTTTGCGAGCGGCTGGCGGTGGGCTGCGTTCCCCCAAGGTTGGGGGATTGGGGGGCGGTAATTTCAACCCGATTTGCGGCGCAAAGTCGAGTTCTGAACTCAGATCATGCAGTAGGCGCGGCCGGTTATTCTTGCAATCTGGAACCGCGTCCTTGGAGGTTAAGCCGGGTGGGAAGGTAAGAATGAAACCGGTTTCAAAACCTTTCTGAACGCGCTAGATTATTCGGCTGTCTTCTTGATGGCCTATCAAGATCACCTCTCAATTGAAAATCAGATGGCGCTTATCAAGGCCACCCCAAAGCCGATGAGGATTCGCAATGCCTGAGCATGCCCCAGACAACCCGCGCAGGGATTTTCTGCGCAAGACCTTGACTCTGATCCCTGTCGTTACAGTGGCCAGTACAGGGCTTGGCGTGGGCGCCAGCCAACTGCTTGCGGCCCCGCAACCGCATCAGCAACCGAAAGTGCCGGCTACGCCGCCTGCGGGCAATTATCAACCGACATTCTTCAGCGCCGAAGAATGGGCTTTTTTACAAGCTGCCGTTTCCCGCATCATCCCGGCCGATGAGCTTGGCCCAGGGGCACTCGAAGCGGGCGCCGCCGAATTTATCGACAGGCAAATGAACACCCCCTACGCGACTGGCGCACAGTGGTACATGCAAGGGCCGTTCAACGCCGACGCCCCGCCCGAGCTGGGCTACCAGTTGCAGCTCAGCCCGCAACAAATCTACCGCCTGGGCATCGCTGCCGTGGACGGCTGGTGCAAGGCCAATGGCGGACAGGTTTTTGCTGCGCAAGATAGCGCTACCCAGGACCGCATTCTCAGTACGTTGGAGGCAGGAGAGGTGGTTTTCGAAACCGTTCCGGCCAAGGTGTTCTTCAGCCTGCTGGTGCAAAACACGCGCGAAGGGTTCTTCTGCGACCCGATTCATGGCGGCAACAAAGGCATGGTCGGCTGGACCCAGATCGGCTTCCCCGGCGCCCGCGCCGACTTCATGGACTGGGTCGAGCGCAACGAGCCTTACCCGTTCCCGGCTGTATCGATTCGCGGCGAGAGGGCCTGAGGCATGGCGACTGTGTTGAACAAAGTGGATGCGGTGATCGTCGGCTTCGGCTGGGCCGGTGCGATCATGGCCAAGGAGCTGACCGAGGCCGGGCTGCACGTGGTAGCCCTGGAGCGGGGGCCGATGCAGGATACCTACCCCGAAGGCAGCTACCCGCAGGTGATCGATGAGCTGACCTACAGCGTGCGCAAGAAGCTGTTCGTCGATGTGTCGAAAGAAACCGTCACTGTCCGCCATAGCGTGCATGATGTGGCATTGCCCAATCGCCAGCTGGGCGCGTTCCTGCCGGGCAAGGGCGTGGGTGGCGCAGGCCTGCACTGGTCGGGTGTGCACTTCCGGGTCGACCCCGTCGAATTGCGCCTGCGCAGCCACTATGAAGAGCGCTACGGGCGCGCGTTCATTCCCGAAGGCATGACCATTCAGGACTTCGGCGTCAGTTATGAAGAGCTGGAGCCCTATTTTGACTTTGCCGAAAGGGTCTTTGGCACTTCAGGCCAGGCCTGGACCGTCAGAGGCCAGGTGGTCGGTGAAGGGAAGGGCGGCAACCCCTATGCGCCGGACCGTTCCAACCCGTTCCCGCTGCCCGCGCAGAAGAACGTTGTATCGGCAAGGCTGTTTGAAAAGGCTGCCACCAACCTGGGCTACAAACCTTACAACCTGCCGTCAGCCAACACCTCAGGGCCATACACCAACCCCTACGGGGCGCAGATGGGGCCGTGCAACTTCTGCGGTTTTTGCAGTGGCTACGTGTGCTACATGTACTCCAAGGCCTCGCCCAACGTGAACATCCTGCCGGCGCTGCGTCAGGTGCCCAACTTCGAGTTGCGGCCCAATGCCCATGTGCTGCGGGTGAACCTGGACGACCGCAAGCGCAAGGCCACCGGCGTGACCTACATCGATGCCCAGGGGCGCGAGGTGGAGCAGCCGGCAGAGCTGGTGATTCTGGCGGCTTTCCAGTTCAACAACGTGCGTCTGATGCTGCTTTCCGGCATTGGCAAACCTTATGATCCGGTGAAGAACGAGGGTGTGGTCGGGCGTAACTTCGCCTATCAGAACATGGGGACAGTCAAGGCGTTCTTCGACAAGGACACCTACACCAACAACTTCATCGGCGCGGGTGGCAATGGCATTGCCATCGACGATTTCAACGCCGACAACTTCGACCATGGCCCGCACGGCTTCGTCGGCGGTTCGCCAATGTGGGTGAACCAGGCCGGCAGCCGGCCGATTGCCGGTACCTCCAACCCGCCGGGCACGCCGGCCTGGGGCAGTGCCTGGAAGAAAGCCACGGCCGATTACTACACCCACCAGGTGTCAATGGACGCCCACGGCGCCCATCAGTCCTACCGTGGCAATTACCTGGACCTGGACCCCACCTACCGCGATGCCTACGGCCAGCCGCTGCTGCGCATGACGTTCGACTGGCAGGAAAACGACATCAAGATGAACCAGTTCATGGTCGACAAGCTGAGCAAGATCGCCCAAGCGATGAACCCCAAGGCCATTGCCGTGCTGGGCAAGCAGGTCAAGGACCACTTCAACACCACCCGTTACCAGACCACCCACCTGAACGGCGGGGCAATCATGGGCACCGACCCCAAAACCAGTGCACTGAATCGCTACCTGCAAAGCTGGGACGTACACAACGTGTTCGTTCCGGGGGCTTCGGCGTTCCCGCAGGGGCTGGGTTACAACCCGACCGGGCTGGTGGCCGCGCTCACGTACTGGTCGGCCCGCGCCATCCGTGAGCAGTACCTGAAAAACCCCGGTCCGTTGGTCCAGGCTTGAGGAGCGATGAGCATGAAGACACTGTTGATCGCCACCCTGGTGCTGGGTGCCGGTGCGGCTGCACAGGCCGTAGCGAATGACGATGCGCAGGTACGCCTGGGCGAGTACCTGGCCCGCGCCGGTGACTGCGTGGCCTGCCATACCGCCAAAGGCGGAAAACCCTTTGCCGGCGGGTTGCCGATGGAAACGCCGATTGGCACGGTGTACTCCACCAACATCACCCCGGCGGCCAGTGGCATTGGCCAGTACAGCTTCGAAGACTTCGACAAGGCCGTGCGCAGGGGGATCGGCAAGGACGGCAGTACGCTCTATCCGGCCATGCCATACCCGTCGTATGCGCGGGTCAGCGAGCAGGACATGCAGGCGCTCTACGCCTATTTCATGAAGGGCGTGGAGCCTGTCGAGCAGGCGAACAAGGCCTCTGACATTCCCTGGCCGCTGAGCATGCGCTGGCCGCTGGCAATCTGGCGCGGTCTGTTCGCGCCAGAGGCCAAGCCCTGGCAGGCATCCGCGACAGCCGACCCTGTGGTGAACCGCGGGGCGTACCTGGTCGAGGGCCTTGGGCATTGTGGCGCTTGTCATACGCCGCGGGCACTGACCATGCAGGAAAAGGCCCTGAGCGCGGCCGATGGCGAGCAGTTTCTGGCCGGCAGCGCGCCGCTGGAAGGCTGGGTTGCCAAGAACCTGCGTGGCGATCACAAGGACGGCCTGGGCAGTTGGAGCGAAGCGCAGTTGGTGCAGTTTCTCAAGACTGGGCGCAGTGATCGCAGCGCCGTGTTCGGCGGCATGAGCGATGTGGTCGAGCACAGCATGCAGCACATGAGTGATGCCGACTTGACCGCGATCGCCCGCTACCTGAAAACCCTGCCGCCGAGCAATCCGGATGACCAGCCGCATGTCTACGACAAGCAGGTCGCGGATGCGCTATGGAAGGGTGACGACAGCAAGCCTGGGGCGGCGGTGTACATCGACAACTGCGCGGCCTGCCACCGCACCGACGGGCAGGGCTACACCCGCGTGTTCCCGGCCTTGGCCGGCAACCCGGTGGTGCAGACGGCGGATGCCACGTCGCTGATCCATGTGGTGCTTGCCGGTGGCACGGTACCGGCAACGCACACTGCGCCGTCGAACTTCACCATGCCGGCTTTCGGCTGGCGCCTGAGCGACCAGGAGGTTGCCGAGGTGGTGAATTTCATTCGCAGCAGTTGGGGTAACCAAGGCAGTGCCGTCACGGCCGGTGACGTGAAGTCGCTTCGCTGACGTGTTTTTCTGCGCCCTCGCCCGTAGGAGCGGGTTTACCCGCGAACACGGGCGAAGCCCGTGCCATCCCCTAACGTAATCAGATTCCAGGGTAAGCCCTGTTCCATAGATATAAATCTAAAAATATCAATAATTTATGCAATATTATTAATGCGATTTAACATTTCCTGACTTCGTGCCCGACCAACGGCCTGTTGACGAACCCGCGCATTTTTGCTGTATTGAAACCGGTTTCATCCCCATTAAAACAATCATAAGGAAAACCCATGACCGACGCGCCTGCCCATACCCGCGAACGGGTCACCATCAGCGAAGTGGCGCGTGTTGCTGGCGTTTCCAAAGCCACCGTCTCCCGTTACATTGGTGGCGACCGCCAATTGCTGGCCGAAGCCACGGCCAAGCGGCTGGAAGAGGTCATCGAACGCCTCGGCTATCGCCCCAACCAGATGGCTCGCGGCCTCAAGCGCGGCCAGACGCGACTGATCGGCATGCTGGTGGCCGATATCCTCAACCCCTATTCAGTGGCCGTGATGCACGGCGTGGAAACCGCCTGCCGTCAACATGGTTACAGCCTGGTGGTGTGCAACACCAACCGCGACGACGAGCAGGAGCGTCACCACCTGGTGGCCCTGCAGAGCTACAACGTCGAAGGGTTGATCGTGAACACGCTCGGTCACCACCCCGGCGAACTGCTCAACCTGCAGCGTGACATCCCCATGGTGCTGGTCGACCGCCAATTGCCCGAGCTGAATGTGGACCTTGTCGGCCTGGACAATGCCGACGCAGTCGAGCAGGCCCTCGACCACCTGCAGGCCCAGGGCTACCGCGACATCCTGGCGGTCAGCGAACCCCTCGATGGCACCAGTTCACGCCTGGAGCGGGTGCAGGCGTTCGGCGCGTCGATCAGCCGCCGGCCAGGCATGCGTCAGCAGGTACTTGAAATCAGCGCAGGGCTGCAGGGCCAATTGGCTTCGTTTCTTGCCCACAGTGGCCATGGTCCGCAAGCCATCTTCACCTTCAACGGCGTTGCCACCTTGGCGGTGACCCGGGCCCTGCTCGAGGCCGGGCGCAACCTGGTTGCCGATGTCGGGCTGATCGCCCTCGACGACCTCGACTGGTACCCCTTGGTTGGCAAAGGCATTACCGCACTGGCCCAGCCCACCGAGCGTATCGGCGTGGCGGCATTCGAAAGCCTGCTCGGTCGTTTGCGCGGCGATAGCGGCGCAGCACGGCGCATCGACTTCAAAGCCAACCTGATCATTCGCGGTTCAACCCAACCCCAGTAAGAAACAGCAGGTTTGTGCCTGCTGCTGTTGATCAAAAAATGAAACCGGTTTCATAAGGACAAGAACAATGCACGCGAACCCCGTTTCCATCAGTCTCTCCAGCTACGGCGCCGACTTTGTGCGCCAACGTGGCCAGGAGCAGTTTCTGGACCTGCTGGCCGCCGCTGGCGTCAGCCGCGTCGAACTGCGCGAAGAATTGTTCGCCAGTGCACCGGACGCCGCTGCGCTGGGTAGGGTCATTGCCGCGCTGCGCCTGGAATGCCTGTACTCCACCCCCCTTGAACTGTGGACCGCGCAAGGCGTGCCCGACCCGCTACTGGTGCAGAAGCTGGAAATTGCCCGGTCGCTTGGCGCGGTGGCGCTGAAGGTTTCCCTGGGGCACTTCGATGAGCACTGCGATGTGACGGCCCTGGCGTCGCTGCTGCCTGCGCATGGGCCTCTGTTGCTGGTGGAAAACGATCAGACCGCACAAGGTGGCAGGCTCGAACCGATGCTGCAGTTCTTCCAGCGCGTCGACCCGCTTGGGCTGCGCCTGGGTATGACGTTCGATATCGGTAACTGGCAGTGGCAGGGTGAGCCTGCGCGGCAAGCTGCAAGGCAGCTAGGCCGTTGGGTGCGCTATGTGCATTGCAAGGCTGTGCAACGTCGGGCCGATGGCCGTCTGGTTGCCATACCGCCGCAAGCGGCGGACCTGCAGGAGTGGGCAGCGCTGATGGCCGAGTTCGCGCCGGGCGTGGTGCGCGCTGTCGAGTACCCACTGGTGGGCGACGACCTGCTGGCGCTGACCCGGGTCCAGGTACGTCACCTGTCTGCACTGGGCGCGGCGCAGGAGTTGGACCATGCATGAACATGACGTGCTGTGTTTTGGCGAGACCATGGCCATGTTCGTTGCCGAGCAGGCCGGCGACCTGGCCGCTGTCGGACAGTTCGGCAAACGCATCGCCGGCGCCGACAGCAACGTGGCGATCGGCCTGGCGCGGCTGGGTTTCAAGGTACGCTGGCTGAGCCGGGTTGGTGACGATTCGCTGGGCCGTTTCGTGCTCGACAGCTTGCGCGGCGAAGGCCTGGACTGTGCCGGCGTCGAGGTGGATGCCAACTACCCGACGGGTTTTCAGCTCAAGGCCCGCAGCGATGATGGCAGCGACCCGGCAGTGGAGTACTTTCGCCGCGGTTCGGCGGCCAGCAGGCTGTCACCTGCGATGTTGAGCCCCGTTTGGCTGCAGGCTCGCCACGTGCACGCTACCGGTATTCCGCTGGCGTTGTCGGACAGCTGTCGGACGCTGTCTCACGCGCTGCTGGACGGGATGCGCGCAGCCGGGCGAAGCCTATCGTTCGACCCCAACCTGCGTCCCTCGCTGTGGCCCGATCAAAGCAGCATGGTGCGTGAAATCAATGCCCTGGCGGCCAAGGCCGACTGGGTTTTACCGGGGTTGGAAGAGGGGCGGTTGTTGACCGGTCAGCACACCCCGGCTGATATCGCCGCGTTCTATCTGGACCAAGGGGTGGAGCTCGTGGTGATCAAGCTGGGCGACGCTGGCGCCTACTTCCGCAGCGCCAAGGGCGAAGGGCAGGTAGCCGCCGTGCCAGTCAGCCGCGTGGTGGACACCGTCGGTGCAGGTGATGCCTTTGCCGTCGGTGTGCTTAGCGCGCTACTGGAGGGCCGTCCGATAGTCGAGGCGGTAGCGCGTGGCAACTGGTGCGGCAGCCGTGCCGTGCAATCGCGGGGCGACATGGAAGGGTTGCCGCTGCGCCATGAACTGGAGGCCTACGACCTGCGCAGAAGCGCATGAGCCGACCCCGAATCACCTGTTGCAACAAAAACAACAAGCTCAGGAGAAACAAACCATGCAAAGCCAAAGCCTGGCACCTCGCCGCTGGTGGTACATCATCCCGATTGTGTTCGTCACCTACAGCCTGGCGTACCTGGACCGCGCCAATTACGGCTTCGCCGCTGCCTCCGGCATGGCCGAAGACCTGCATATCACCCCGGTGATGTCTTCGCTGTTGGGGGCGCTGTTCTTTCTCGGTTACTTCTTCTTCCAGGTGCCTGGTGCCATCTACGCTGAAAAGCGCAGCGTGAAGAAGCTCATCTTCGTCTGCCTGATCCTGTGGGGCGGCCTTGCCACGCTTACCGGCATGGTCAGCAACGTCTACATGCTGATCGGCATCCGCTTCCTGCTCGGGGTGGTGGAGGCTGCGGTCATGCCGGCCATGCTGGTGTACCTGTGCCATTGGTTCACCCGGGCCGAGCGTTCGCGCGCCAATACCTTCCTGATGCTGGGCAACCCGGTGACCATTCTGTGGATGTCGGTGGTGTCGGGTTACCTGATCAAGCATTACGACTGGCGCTGGATGTTCATCATCGAAGGCTTGCCCGCTGTGATCTGGGCGTTCTTCTGGTGGCGCCTGGTGGATGACCGCCCGGCCCAGGTGAAGTGGCTGAGCGAGCAGGAGAAGGCCGCCCTGGCGCAGGCGCTGGCTGCCGAGCAGCAGGGTATCAAGCCTGTGAAGAACTACCGCGAAGCGTTTCGCTCGCCGCAGGTGATCATCCTGGCGCTGCAGTACTTCTGCTGGAGCATCGGCGTGTATGGCTTCGTGCTGTGGCTGCCATCGATTCTCAAGCAGGCGGCGAACGTCGATATCGTGCAGGCCGGCTGGCTGGCCTCGGTGCCCTACCTGGCGGCGGTGCTGGCGATGGTGGGCGTGTCCTGGGCGTCGGACCGCCTGCAAAAGCGCAAGCGCTTCGTCTGGCCGCCGCTGCTGATTGCCGCCGTGGCGTTCTATGGCTCTTACGCCTTGGGCAGCGAGCATTTCTGGCTGTCTTATGCATTGCTGGTGCTTGCTGGTGCCTGCATGTACGCACCTTATGGCCCGTTCTTCGCGATCGTGCCCGAAATCCTGCCGGCCAACGTCGCAGGCGGCGCCATGGCGCTGATCAACAGCATGGGGGCGCTGGGCTCGTTTGGCGGTTCGTGGCTGGTGGGTTACCTCAATGGGGCTACGGGCGGGCCCGGCGCCTCTTATCTGTTCATGTGCGGTGCGCTGCTGACGGCAGTGGCGCTTACCGCTGCGCTCAATACTTCCCAGACCTCTGGCCGGGCAAAGCGCGATAGCTCGCGTCTGGCCATGAACCATTAGGAAACCCGCAATGAAGAAGCGAATCGTCCTGTATAAACGCCTGTCCGGCGACCTGATGGCACGCCTGCGAGATCGCGTCGAGGTGACCTGGGTGGATACTACCCAGCCCGATGGCCTGGCCCGCCTGCGCGATGCGTTGCCGGGGGCGCACGGGTTGCTGGGAGCCAGCCTGCGCCTGGATGCCAGCCTGCTCGACCTTGCCCCGCAACTGGAAGTGGTGTCGAGCGTTTCGGTAGGCGTAGACAACTACGACATTGCTGAACTCAGCAGGCGTGGTGTGATGCTCACCAACACGCCCGACGTGTTGACCGAAACCACCGCGGACACAGGCTTTGCCTTGATCCTGGCTACCGCCAGGCGGGTGGTGGAGCTGGCGAACTGGGTGCGTGACGGCCGCTGGCAGGCCAACCTGGGGCCAGCGCATTTTGGCAGTGATGTACACGGCAAGACGCTGGGCATCGTCGGCATGGGCCGCATTGGCGAGGCCCTGGCCCGGCGCGCGGCCGCGGGCTTTGGCATGCGCGTGCTGTATCACAGCCAGCGTGCCAAGCCCGAGGTGGAAGCGCGCTATGGCGCATGCCAGTGCAGCCTGGATGAGCTGTTGCAGCAGGCAGATTTCGTTTGCCTGACGGTGCCGTTGAGCGCCAGCACCGAAGGGCTGATAGGCGCACGGGAACTTGCGTTGATGAAGCCAGAGGCAATTCTGGTGAACATCTCACGCGGTCGCGTGGTGGATGAGCAGGCGCTGATCGATGCGCTGCGGGCCAGGCGCATCCGCGGTGCGGGGCTGGACGTGTTCGTGCATGAGCCGCTGCCGGCCGACTCGCCGCTGTTGCAGCTGGATAACGTGGTAGCGACCCCGCACATCGGCTCGGCGACCGAGGACACCCGCCAGGCCATGGCGCGTTGCGCGGTGGACAACCTGCTCAGCGCGCTGGCCGGTGAGCGGCCGGTAAACCTGGTCAACGGCTGACGCGACCCCGTTCCCACAGGGGCCGCGCAGCCTTTGAAACGATCAGCGGCAGTTACCTGCCTTGCGATAGCCTGCTGCCTGCGCTTCACCTTCGTTAGCGAAGGTGACCTGATTCTTCGCTGCAACCTGGTTGTAGCCCGGGCAGCCGACTGACAGGTGATAGACGTGGCTGTTGCGGTTGCCAAGCACGGCGCCGACCGAACCGGCGCTGGCCAGGCTTGGTTTGGCCTCAGGCTTGGCCGCTTTTACCGGCACCGTCTGTGCCACGCCGCTGCCAACCGGCTTGTAGCCGGCAGTCCACTTGCGTTCGCCGCTTACAAACGGGTTGCCATGGCCCATGATCGCGGCAATGCGCCGATCGCGTTCTTTCTCCCAGGCCGACACCGGGTGTTGCTTGTCCCAGGCCATCAGTAGCTGTTGCTGTTGGCGCGACATGCTCAGCTTGTAGCGGTCGAACATGTAGAACGTGGTGCGGGCTACCAGGCCTTTGACTTCGTCACGCGGTTCGGCGGTGCGCTGGACGAAATCGACCTTGGTGGTGCATTGGCCGTATTCGCCGGCATTGCCAGTGACCATGCCGTAGTTGAAGTTGCTGCGGTCACCGTTGACCTCACCCACGGCGGGATAAAGGTTGAACAGGTCGGCCTCCATTGCGCGGAACACCGGGTCGTTGTCCACGCAGTGCTCACGGCCGCCGTTCTTCCAGCACTGGCGCTGGTTGCCGAAGGTGTGGGCGGGCACGATGTGTTCCCACTCGGTGCGCTCGGCGCGGTTCTGCTGCTTGCGCGTCTGGTAACCACACGAGGCGGCATCGATGCGCCCGCCAGACTTGCCCACCCAGGTCCATTTGCAACCGCAGTACAGGTCACCCATGGCACTGCTGGCCTGGTCCAGATAAACCTTCTGCTTGGCCACCACCTTGGCTTCGGTGAAGGTGGCCGGCGGGTTGGCCAAGGCGGGGATGGTAAAGGAAAATAATAAGGTTATGGCGTAAAGCAGTGATTTCATGGGGAAAACATATTTCAGGTTGGGCCGGGCATTGTAATGGTTTCCGCGAGGCTGACCAGCTCGCGGACCCATACCAACTGCCGCAAGCCCGCGCTATTTGAAGCCGGTGACCGCGTGGGGAACGTAAGGGGCCTGCAAGCGCACCACCTCGTCTTCGCTCAGCTGCAGTGACAGTGCGCCCAGGGCATCGTCCAGGTGGGCGGGCTTCGAGGCGCCGACGATAGGGGCGCTAACACCGGCCTTACCCAGCACCCAGGCCAGAGCAACCTGGGCCATCGGCACCCCCCGTTCGCTGGCGATCTGTTCGACCACATCGATTACCCGGCCATCCTCCACTTCGGTCTTTTCATAGAACGACTGCCCGGACACATCGGTGCGCGTGCGCTCGGTCTGCTGCCCATGCGGCCGGGTCAGCCGACCGCGCGCCATCGGGCTCCAGGGCATCAGGCCGATGCCTTGATCCAGGCACAGCGGAATCATCTCTCGCTCTTCTTCGCGGTAGATCAGGTTGAGGTAGTTCTGCATCGACACGAAGCGGCTCCAGCCGTGGCTGGCGGCTACCTGCTGGGCCTTGGCGAACTGCCAGGCATACATCGACGATGCGCCGATGTAGCGCGCCTTTCCGGCCTTGACCACATCATGCAGGGCTTCCATGGTTTCCTCGATGGGAGTGTGGTAGTCCCAGCGGTGGATCTGGTACAGGTCGACGTAGTCTGTGCCCAGGCGGCTGAGGCTGGCGTCGATGTTGGCCATGATCGCCTTGCGTGACAAGCCTTGCTCATTGGGCCGGCTGGCGCCTTCCCACATGTTGGCAGGGAAGAACACCTTGGTGGCGATCACGGTTTCTTCGCGGCGGGTAAACTCCTTCAGGAGTTTGCCGAGGATGATTTCCGAGGTGCCGGCGGAATAGCTGTTGGCAGTGTCGAAGAAGTTGATGCCTTGCTCGACGGCGTGGCGAATGATTGGCCGGCTGGCGTCTTCGCCCAAGGTCCAGGGATGAGTGCCGGCGTCGGGTTCGCCGAAGGTCATGCAGCCCAGGCACAGCCTTGAAATGTCCAGCCCGGTGCTACCCAGCTTTACGTACTGCATCGTCGTCTCCTTCAAAGGCGTGAGTGATGGAGTTAGCCTAACGCTGGAAGACTTGGGCGAAAATTCCGTATTGATGCATTTGCCATCTGCAAGAATTCACAAGCGCAGCAGCGGCCGGACCTGCTGCTGGAGGAAGTCGGTAACCGCCTTGATCCGCGGTGTGGCGCGTACGTCTTCATGCACGGCCAGCCAGATTTCGATGCTCATGGTCTGTTCGGCGCTGCCTGCTTGCTTCAGGCCGTGTTCCTGTGCCATGAACGCGGGGAGGCAGGCGATACCGATGCCGCCGGCACAGGCTTGGGCCTGGATGCGCAGGTCATTGCTGTGCAATGCGAACGGCTGCTGGCCGGCCTGGAGGTTGAGCCATTGCTGTTGTGGTGAACGGGCCTGGGACTCGTCGTAGCCGATGTAGCGCCTTGCCGTTGCGCTGGCCAGGTAACCGGGCGACGCGTACAGCCGGTAATCCAGGTGCCCCAGCAGGCTGACCACCAGGGTTGGCTCTGTCGGCCTGGCCAGGGCGATGCTGATGTCAGCTTCGCGGCGGGCCAGGGATGCCCTGGATTTGCTGCCTACCAGCTTCAGGCGCAGTTGTGGGTAGCGCTGGTACAGCTCGCCCAGGCGCCGGGCGACGATACTGCCCAGCAGCGCCGGTGGTGCCGAGAGCACCACTTCGCCTTCCACTGCCTGTTGGCCGGCGCTGGCGAAATGCTCCAGGGCAAAAGAGGACATGGCCATCTGTTCGGCGAGTTCCGCCACACGTTGGCCTTCGTGGGTGAGGGCATAGGCGCGGGGGCGCCGGTCAACCAGCTTGAGCTTGAGCGAAGCTTCGAGCGAGGCGATGCGCCGGGCCACGGTGGCGTGGTCGACACCCAGGGTCTTGGCGGCGGCCGACAGCGAGCCGGCCGAGCTGAAGGCGGAGAAATGGCGCAGGTCTTCCCAATCGAACATGAATGACTCGGCTGTGGCGGGTGCATAACGGGGTAGGGTAACCCTTTATGACCATGCCGGCTTCAATGCCCGCCTTTCATCCGCCGCGCCACCAGGTAGATGCCCAGGCCTACCAGCGCAGTCGCGGCGCCGATGTACCCGGTGCTGGTCCAGCCCATACCCGCAGTAATCGCCATGCCTCCCAGCCATGGCCCCAGGGCATTGGCCAGGTTGAACGCCGCATGGTTCGACGCCGCTGCCAGGCTTGGCGCTTCATGGGCAATGTCCATGAGGCGAATTTGCAGCGGTGCCGCCAGGGCGATCATGGTACCCACCAGGCCGATGCCCAGCAGCAGGCTCCACAGCGCCTGGGCGGCGAAGGTAAAGAACAGCAATACGGCAATCGACCACATCAGTACCAGCCCCACGGCGCGGAACTGCAGGCGGTCGAACAGCTTGCCGCCCGCGATGTTGCCGACGATGCCGCCCACGCCGAACGCCGCCAGCCCGAACGGAATCCACTGTGGCGACACCTGGGTCACTTGCAGCATGGTCGGTGCCAGGTAGCTGAACACGCAGAACATGCCGGCAAAACCGATCGAAGCAATGGCCAGCGCCATCCAGACCTGTGGGAGGGCAAAGGCCTGTAGCTCCTTGCGCGGATCGCTGCGTGTTTCGTCGTGGCGCTGGGGCACGAAACGCCAGACCAGGGCGATGGTGCACAGGGCGATCGCGCCGACCAGCACGAATGCCGAACGCCAACCGAAGTACTGGCCCAGGAAGGTGGCAACCGGGTTGCCGAGCAACATGGCCAAGGTCAGGCCCATCATCACCCGGGCAACCGCCCCCGCGCGCTGATCCTTGGCCACCATGCTCGAGGCCACCACTGCGGCAATGCCGAAGTAGGCGCCGTGGGGCAGGCCGCTGATGAAACGAAATGTGACCAGGCCACCGAACGAGGGGGCAAAGGCAGTGGCCAGGTTGCCCACGGCATACAGCAGCATCAACAGCAGCAGCATGTGCTTGCGCAGCAGTTTGGCACCGAGAATGGCCAGTGTCGGGGCGCCAACCATCACCCCCAGCGCATAAGCGCTGATGGCATGGCCCACCTGCGGCTCGCTCAACTGCAAATTGCTGGCAATGTCGGGCATCAGGCCCATGATGGCGAATTCGCCGGTGCCGATGGCAAAGCTGCCCAGTGCCATGGCAGCTTCCATCTTGGCGACGGTGTTTTTACTGGGTAGCGGGGGGCGTTCCTGGACTGACATCTGTATCCCTATTGAAACATGCTGAAACGTTCAAGGCGGGATAATAGTCAATCGATGGCTGCAACGTCGAGGATGCTGCCCCCGATTGGCCCTCAGCGCTCCAGGTAATGCGTCTGTGCAGCAAAGTCGATGAACCGCTTGCTCGCCAGCGACAGGTATTCCCCCGAGCGCCAGCACAAGCGGAAACTCATTTGCTGTGCCGGCCGGAAGGGCACACCGACGATACCTGGCGTACGTTGCTGCACTGAGCGCAACAGGGTCGCCACCCCCATGTTGTCCAGCGCGGCCTGCACCACCAGCGAGACGAAGTTGCTCTGTAGCGCCACCTGGTAAGTGATCCCATGTTCGGCGAAGAACGCATCCAGAAGATGGCGTTGAACGAAGGTGCGATCGAACACCACCATGTCGGTATTGCGCAGGTCTTCGGCGGTGAGGAAGGCTTTGCCGGCATAGGGATGATCAGGGTGCATGCACGCCAGCATCTCGTCGCTGCCCAGCAGGATCGACTCCTTGTCGGGCGGCACACGCCGGGACTCCAGCAGCGCCAGGTCGATTTCCCGTTGCTCCAGGCGGTGGCCAATGTCTTCGGCACTGCCTTCGAACACGGTCATGGCAATGCCCGGGTACAACTGGCGGAAGGCGTTCATCAACCCGGGGACGTAGTGCAGGCCGAACATCGGCGGAATACCCAGGCGAACTTCACCACGCTTGAGATCGGCCATGTCGCGCAGTTCTTGCCGGGCAATGTCCATTTCGCGCAGGGCGGAGGCAATTCGCGGCAAGAACTGCTCGCCCTCTGCCGTGAGGATCACTTTGCGCGTGGTGCGGTTGAACAGGGTGACCCCCAGTTCTTCTTCCAGCCGGGTAACGGCCATGCTCAGCGCTGGCTGGGCGATGTGCAGGTGCTGCGCGGCCTTGGTGAAGCTGCCTTGGCGGACGATTTCGACACAGCAACGCAATGCCTTGAGGTTCATTGAGGGGTGCTACCTTTCATGCGGGATGCATTCATAACGAAATGTGATGCTAAGCATCATAACAATATATTTATTATTATTAACCAGAGGGCCTACGATGCGCGCCACTGAGACATCCTGCAACATCTCAGTCACGCAGCTTAATAAATCTGCAATCCCACAAAGATTTTGAGGTAGTACCCCAAATGGCCAAGGCCGCCGATGTCGTTGTGCAATGCCTGGAAAATGAAGGTGTCGAGTATGTATTCGGCATCCCCGGTGAGGAAAACCTCGACCTGCTCGAATCCCTGCGCAAGTCGAAGATCAAGCTGGTACTGACCCGTCATGAGCAGTCTGCAGGTTTCATGGCTGCCACCTACGGTCGTTTGACCGGCAAGACCGGCGTCAG
>NZ_JBICKE010000065.1:0-1487 GCF_043103865.1 Pseudomonas sp. yb_5 | reverse complement strand
GTGGTTCCAATGCTCTATGGTCGTCAAGAAATTCTGTAGCCAGAATGTCCAGATGGACAGCCCAGCGAATCCGGATATGCGATATTTGTGGTCTTACGAATTTTCGGGTCTTTCGTCTTCACCACCGCAATCTGCGTCAGCAAATTGCTTGGGTGTTATATGGTCAAGCCTCACGGGCAATTAGTATTGGTTAGCTCAACGCCTCACAGCGCTTACACACCCAACCTATCAACGTCGTAGTCTTCGACGGCCCTTTAGGGGATTCAAGATCCCAGTGAGATCTCATCTTGAGGCAAGTTTCCCGCTTAGATGCTTTCAGCGGTTATCTCTTCCGAACATAGCTACCCGGCAATGCCACTGGCGTGACAACCGGAACACCAGAGGTTCGTCCACTCCGGTCCTCTCGTACTAGGAGCAGCCCCTCTCAAATCTCAAACGTCCACGGCAGATAGGGACCGAACTGTCTCACGACGTTCTAAACCCAGCTCGCGTACCACTTTAAATGGCGAACAGCCATACCCTTGGGACCGGCTTCAGCCCCAGGATGTGATGAGCCGACATCGAGGTGCCAAACACCGCCGTCGATATGAACTCTTGGGCGGTATCAGCCTGTTATCCCCGGAGTACCTTTTATCCGTTGAGCGATGGCCCTTCCATACAGAACCACCGGATCACTAAGACCTACTTTCGTACCTGCTCGACGTGTTTGTCTCGCAGTCAAGCGCGCTTTTGCCTTTATACTCTACGACCGATTTCCGACCGGTCTGAGCGCACCTTCGTACTCCTCCGTTACTCTTTGGGAGGAGACCGCCCCAGTCAAACTACCCACCATACACTGTCCTCGATCCGGATAACGGACCTGAGTTAGAACCTCAAAGTTGCCAGGGTGGTATTTCAAGGATGGCTCCATGAGAACTGGCGTCCCCACTTCAAAGCCTCCCACCTATCCTACACAAGCAAATTCAAAGTCCAGTGCAAAGCTATAGTAAAGGTTCACGGGGTCTTTCCGTCTAGCCGCGGATACACTGCATCTTCACAGCGATTTCAATTTCACTGAGTCTCGGGTGGAGACAGCGCCGCCATCGTTACGCCATTCGTGCAGGTCGGAACTTACCCGACAAGGAATTTCGCTACCTTAGGACCGTTATAGTTACGGCCGCCGTTTACCGGGGCTTCGATCAAGAGCTTCGCTTGCGCTAACCCCATCAATTAACCTTCCGGCACCGGGCAGGCGTCACACCCTATACGTCCACTTTCGTGTTTGCAGAGTGCTGTGTTTTTAATAAACAGTCGCAGCGGCCTGGTATCTTCGACCGGCATGAGCTTACGGAGCAAGTCCTTCACCCTCGCCGGCGCACCTTCTCCCGAAGTTACGGTGCCATTTTGCCTAGTTCCTTCACCCGAGTTCTCTCAAGCGCCTTGGTATTCTCTACCTAACCACCTGTGTCGGTTTGGGGTACGGTTCCCAGTTATCTGAAGCTTAGGAG
>NZ_JBICKE010000064.1:0-29739 GCF_043103865.1 Pseudomonas sp. yb_5 | reverse complement strand
GAGGTAGACTTTTTCGACTTTGCTGTCGGGGCGCATCATGGCGGGCTGGCTCCAGAAAGAAATCGGGAGCACAGCATCGGGAATCAGGTGGACGGTTGGAATGTGGGGATGATGGATCCCTTACAAACTTTCGGGGTGGAGTTCTGAAACTTCAGCCTTTCGAGGGCTTTGCGATCGGGCCGACGCGTCGGTAATCACGCTCAGTAATCCCCTCTTTCGAGTGGCCCGGCAGTACGCTTGCCTCGCTAAGGTCGTTGATCTCTGATGCGGCCTTCGGTCGGATATCGCGGAACTGGATGAAGCACAGCGAAAGGTGCTGGCTGGTGTGTCGCGTGACCTTATCGAGCAGCAGGCTTTGGTTGTTCCTCACTCCGTTCATTTCCAGGACGATCCTCAGTCGCTTACCGGTCTTACCCCGAGGTTTCGATCAGTGATTGGGTGATTGCTGAGCGTGGTGAGGCGGCAGAAACCCTGTCGTTCTCCTACGTCAGCGGCCCTTACCAGGCCCGGCGCCTGGCCAACATTGAGTTGCGCCGCCGGGCCTGTGGAACGCAACGAGGCCGATTGTCTTAGAACTTGAAGCCATCATGAGAAACGAGTTCAGTTCTGTGCGTTCAAAAACAATGAGAACAGCTCGGACTGAGATTTAATGCCGAGTTTGCTGTACATGTGCTTGCGATGGACTTTCACAGTCTCTGCGGAAATCGCCAGCTTGCGCGCGATCTCCTTGTTCGAGCAGCCGCTAAGCATAAGCCGGCCAACTTCCAGTTCACGGGCGGAAAGCGGCGTATCCAACTGCTGGTCAGTAGAGTCCAGCCAGCTCTGCCAGCTGGGTGCCGGCGACGTGTTCTGCTCCAGCGCTTCCCGCTCGAATGCCATGCGCTGACGCATCAGGGCGGCAACCCAGGACTGGATGAGAGTGAGTAGGGCGGTCTGCTCAGCACTGAAGAGACACTCACTTCCCAGCGAGAGGCTGAGGGTGCGCTCCGTGTCGAGCTGGACGTTGATATGTGCTTCGTCGGCAACGACATTGAGGCGGAAGTAGCGTTGGTAATAGTCGGTTTGCTCGAAGCACTCCGGCGCCACGTCGGCTAGCCAAAACAAACCGCTCTGCGGTGCTTCCCGGTTGGCGAGATAAAAAGGGTCGAGCAAATACAGGCCTTTGAGGTAGTCCTGAAAGAGCGGATCTGGCCCGCCATCCTTGCCTGGGCATTCAGCGAGCACCTGCGGGCGACCACTGCTGAATATCAGCACGACCCAACTGTCCACCGGAATGTATCTATCCAGTTGACGCACCAAGGCCAGCCAGAAATTAGGGCGGTCAAGTGCCTCGATTAGTCTGCCGATGGCCTGGTGCCAAGCCATGTCCTGCAGTGTAATGCTCCCGTTTCTACCCATACGGGGTTACCCCATCGAAGTAATTACTTTCCGTTTTACGGCTCTCCATACTTCGCTTCAGCCCTGGCGGGTGCTGTTCAGTTTGGCGATTGAGCCAACATACACGTGAAAGGATCACCGATGAAGATTGAACTTGTACAACTCTCCGGTCGCGATGGCGATACCGCTTATAACCTGGAACGTACATTGCAGGCCATCGCTACCTGCGCCGTGGATACCGATCTGCTGATTTTCCCAGAGACCCAGCTGATGGGATTTGCCAGCGCCCAACAGCTCGCCGAAATCGCCGAGCCCGTTAACGGGCCGAGTGTGCAGGCCGTGCAACGCGCCGTACACGAACGAAACGTCTCAGCGGTGATTGGTCTGGCTGAGAACGACTCCGGCACCGTTTACAACACCTCCTTGCTGGTCACCCCGCAAGGGATCGCATTGAGTTATCGCAAGACTCACCTTTGGCCGTCGGAGCGCGGATTGTTCCAACAAGGAGACCGCTATGTCACCGCACTGTGGAAGGGCATCCGTGTCGGTATCCTGATTTGCTACGACATTGAGTTTCCGGAAAGTGCTCGGGCGCTCGGCCAACTCGGCGCCGAGCTCATATTGGTCACTAACGGTAACATGGATCCTTACGGCCCTGTCCACCGCACTGCAATAATGGCTCGCGCTCAGGAAAACCAGGCATTCGCGGTGATGGTCAATCGGGTGGGCGACGGCGACGAAGGGCTCGTTTTTGCCGGCGGCAGCGCCGCTATCGATCCCTTCGGGCGCACGCTGTTCGAAGCGGGCCGAGCAGAGTGTCGGCAGGTGGTGGAATTAGATCTCGACCTGCTGCGCACCGCCCGCCACGAATATGACTACCTCGGTGACCGCCGCCTGTTCCTGACCGGCGATCAGAGTGAGCACGATGATGGTCGACGTGAACTCCTGATCCCCTGAATCAGTTGTGGGGGCAACAGCAACACAACGATTGTTCCGTCTTAACGCCTGTTTCGACCCTGCCACAACAGTAATTCACAAACTAGCAGGAGCAGTGCTCGTGTCTCTGGACTCAGCGCTAACGCTCCGGAGCATCCCCATGAAACGGATTCGTTACATGCAATTCGCGCTGGTCTCTCTGTTCAGTTTTGGCGTGGTTTGCGCCGAGGCCGGTGACGTTCAAAAGCCAAGTGTCCATATCTACAACTGGTATGACTACATTGCCCCGAACACCGTGAAAGACTTCCAGAAAGAAGCAGGCGTCAGCGTGGTGTACGACGTGTTCGACAACAGTGAGGTCATGCAAAGCAAACTGATGGCTGGCCGCAGTGGTTATGACGTTGTGGTTGCCAGTGCCGACCTGCTACCGAACCTGATCAAAGCCGGCGTGCTGAAACGACTGGATCGCTCCAAGTTACCCAACTGGTCCCATCTCGATCCCGACGTCCTCGCCAAGTTGCAGAGCAATGATCCCGGAAACAGCTACGCGGCCCCTTATTTGTGGGGGACCACTGGCATCGGCTATGACGCGGACAAGGTTAAGTCACTACTCGGCCCCGATGCGCCAGTCAATTCCTGGGACTTGATTTTCAAGGAAGAAAATCTAGCCAAACTCCGTCAATGCGGTGTGGCCATGCTGGACGCGCCTGGCGAGGTTATTCCCATCGCACTGCACTACCTTGGACTGCCATACAACAGCCATAACCCGGACGATTACAAAAAAGCTCAGGAACTGCTGCTGAAGCTACGCCCCCATATTGCCTACTTCGATTCTTCCAGGTTCATCTCTGATCTCGCCAATGGCAACGTCTGCGTCGTGCTGGGCTGGGCGGGCGGTGTCTCCGACGCGCAGAAAGCCTCCGAGCTGGCTGGCAACCATCGAAACCTTGTCTACAGCATTCCACGCGAAGGTGCCCCGGTATGGGTGGAAAGTATGGTGCAGCTCAACGATGCGCCGAACCCGGAGCAAGGGTTGGCCTTCATCAACTACATGTTGCGCCCCGAAGTCATTGCTGAGTCATCCAACTACCTGAGCTATCCGAACGCGAACAAGGATGCCACTGCGCTTGTAGAGAAGAAGATCCGCGACAATCCTGGGGTATATCCGTCCAAGGATGTGCTGTCCACACTTTTCCCCCTGGAGCCACTGCCGCTGAAGCTGGAGCGCATTCGGACCCGTGCGTGGAACACGGTCAAGACCGGCAATTAATTGGCAGACCCGGTTCTGCTGATGATTGACCAAACCCCAGTCATGAAACAAACCAAAACAAGAGCGAGAGATCATGAAAGACACGATGAAGCCACGTGCCCGCGACCTGAATATTCAGTTCGGCCAACTGCAACCCGGTCCCCTCAATGCCATCACCGATGTGCCGGGCGTTCGGGTCGGTCACAGCAATGTGCGAGGACGCACCGCCAACGGCCGCGACATCCTGACTGGGGTAACAATCATCGAGCCGCGTGTCGGTTCCACCAGCCAGCAACCGTGCTTTGCCGGCGTCCATGTGTTGAATGGCAACGGCGACGCAACCGGTCTGGAGTGGATTCGCGAAGCGGGTCTTTTGACCAGTCCCATCGCCTTCACCAACACCCACAGCCTGGGTGTGGTGCGCGATGCACTGATTGTGCTGGACCGTGAACAACAACCGGATGACGGCCGTATCTACTGGAACATGCCGGTGGTGCTGGAGACCTATGACGGGCTGCTCAACGACATCAACGGTTTTCATGTGAAGCACGAGCATGTGGCCGAAGCCCTGAGTAATGCTGTAATTGGGCCCGTTATCGAGGGCGCGGTCGGTGGTGGCAGCGGCATGATCTGCCACGAATTCAAGGGCGGTATCGGCACCGCATCGCGGCGCCTGAGTAGCACTCAGGGCAGTTGGACTGTTGGCGCCATTGTCCAGGCGAACCACGGCATCCGTAACGAACTGCGCGTCGACGGCTATCCGGTGGGACGCTACATGGAACAGGCTGACTCCCCGTTCCTCAAGGCTTCGCTGCCGCACCCGGGCATGGGTTCGATAGTCGTTTGCCTGGCCACCGATGCGCCGTTGCTGCCACACCAATGTACGCGCCTGGCACAACGCGCCAGCATCGGTCTCGCCCGCACCGGTGGTGGTAACGAAGACCACAGCGGTGACATTTTCATCGCCTTTTCCACCGGTAATCATGTGCCGCCGGCAGCTTACGAAAGTAAGCGCGCGCCGACCACCGACAACCTTAGCATGGTCAACAACGACCATATCAGCGAGTTGTTTCTTGCCGCCACCGAAGCGGTGGAAGAAGCCATCATCAACGCCTTACTAGCCGCTGACACCGCCGAAGGCAACGGCCATGCAGTACCGGGACTGGATTGTGAGACGCTGCTCAAAGCCTTGCATCAGGCCGGCTGGCCGGGAGCGGCGAATGGTTAACTGATCTCTTCGCATGGCCGCCGGAGCTTCACGACAAGCGCTGAGTCTCTGGCGGGGCTGCTGAATAGCCGATTGTCCGATTCAGCTCACAGATGAGTCAGACGAATTTGCGTAAAACTGCACGTTCGCTATGGTGGCAATAAACCACCTGACTACAACTAAAGTCGTAGGAGCGCCTCATGAGAATACGCGGTGATGTTTTCTGGGCCTGGGCTGACCCGACGCTTCATCACCGAACTCACGACGAGACACTCGACGATGGGACATACATTGATGTTCAGACGCGACTGTCGCGGACAGGCAACACGCAGATGTTCATCGGGGTGTATGCCCCTGGTGGCATGGCTATCCATGAAGAGACCTTCGATTCTCGCCCTGGCGAGTCGATGACCAGGGCGTTGGCGTGGGGCGTTGGTCGGGCCCGACGTGTCGCCACTGAAGGTGCGCCTGCCGTAGGCGTTCTGGCTGCCTCGAAATAGCGGCCAGGCGCGCAGCGCCGGAGGTCGAGCGGTGACTTACTGTCATCAGCGAAGACGCAGTGCATGAAACCCCTGCGTCTCCAGACTTCCAGCAAGCCGGCAGGGAAGGCTTCATCGGCCTGGCCCGTTATCCTCGCTGGCCAGCGCCTTCTCTTTTGGACTTTTTCATCAAGTAGTCGCTGACATAGCGCACCGTGTTTTCCAAGGCCTGCGTCATGTCGGGATGGGTAAACGCGTACTTGCGCTCCAATTGCCTGCTGTTTCCCATGTCGAAGCGCTGCGTCTGAATAAAGTTCAAGGACTCGGCGCTGATCGCCAAGCGGGTCGCCAGTCCTGGAATCGTCAATATCGACCTGAGCAACCCTATGGGTACATGGCGGCGGGGGGCCTTGACCTTTAGCGTGTCTGCGATTTGCAAAAGCATTCCCTGCAAGTTCGGTGTTCGCTCATACAGCGCCAGAACTTGCCGGTTGGCCATGGAGGGGTCGAACGCCACGCAAGTTATCATGTTCACCAGATAATCGACGCTGACCAATGGCAACCAGTGACTGGCGGAACCGGGAATAGCTTTGAACCGGCCTTGTGCCAGATTGCGAATGAGTTCGGCAAGCGGTTGTCCGTCCAGGATATGCCCGTTCTCGCTGTGGCCGCACACCGTAGCAGGGTGAACAATCGTGTAATCCGCATCCGCGTCTTGCATATAGCGGATGACTGCAAAATGGGACTCGAGTTTGCTGCCTTCGTAGCCGCCTACACGGGCGTAGACCGCGGGCCAGTTTGTGTTTTCAGGGCACTGAATATCAACCCCGATACTGGCAAGGTGGTTGAGGTTTTGCAGCATGAAGCCGCCTACCATGAGCAATCGGATGCGCTGGTCGGCCGCAAGCCTGGCCACTCTCAAAGCACCTTGGACATTGACTGTGCGGGCGCGTTCCGGTGTCAGCCCCCAGGAAAATTCCGCCGCGAGATGGAAAAATACAGCGGCCGAAGTGACGCGTTCTTTGTCTGATTCGCTGAGGCCAAGCCCCTCCTGGCTGATATCGCCTTCAACGGCATGGATATACTCAGGGTTACCCCCCAGTTGGCCTACCTGCTCCTTGAGGCGCTCGATGTTGCCGGGGCTGCGCATCAGCACCCAGGTCTTGTGCCCTTGCGCAGTAAGACCGGCCAGCAAGTGTTGCCCCACAAAACCGCTGCCGCCGGTGACAAAGCATTCCGCACTCATGTTTGAACCCTTGTTTGGATGATGGGCGCAGGCTAAGGTGTAGAGCCTGCTCTACAGTCAAGGATTTTTAACGTGAATATTGGAGAGTTGGAGCGTCGGAGTGGGCTCAGTCGCCATGCATTGCGCTATTACGAACAGCTCGGGCTTATCGAGCCACACCGACAAGCCAACAACTACCGCAGTTACAGTGAACAGACCGTTGTTGACTTGGCCTTCATACAAAGCGCCCAGAGCGGGGGCTTTTCACTTGCTGAGATCGGGGACATCCTTGCGGCCAGGCGGGGTAACACGATCGATTGCGCGCAAGGCGCCGCCTTGGTCGCCGCCAAGATGGCCGAGATTCAAACGAAGATCACCACGCTACAAGCCGCTTATGTTTTTCTGGACGCGGAGCGTGCGAAGCTTGAAGCCAGTGCAATTGCCAATGGGCAGATGATTCCTTGACGTCCTGTCCATGACCCTTTTCGATCGAGCATCAGCCTTCAGGTAAGGTTACACCGCAGATAAACTCATGCGTCCCCAAGCGGTGCGAGCCGAATTCCACCACGTAGCCATCTCCTCTGCGCTGCGCCTCTGCCATGGCCGTTTTCTGGTCAGCATAAACGTCGACGAAATGCCATGGATGTCGGTCTCTCAGGACCCCCCATCCGATTACCCAGCCTTCCCGCGAAGGGTCCGGCGGCAGGTGCTTCGCCAAGCTTCGAATGGACATACCTAGCTCCTCAATATGCACAGGCTCGCCATTGCAGGCTGAGCACTTTTCTTGAACCTCACCTCGCGGGCGTCGGTCTTTAGCATGAAGGATGAGTGATATTTCCAGGTTTGCTGATCAAATATTGAAATGTTCGTAGTCTATGGTTGAACGCAAGCCAATTTCACCAGCGAGGGAGTGAGGAAATGGATTATTCCAGCATGGTTGAATCGTTGGACAAGATGTTGAAAGCAACGGCTGCAGCTAAAGGCTGCCTCCAGCCGTCAGATGCAAAGTGTCACCCATACCTCCGTAGCCATTCATCCGCGACGTCACCCATGGTTGATGGGGTGCCACTTTTGATCCAAAGCATGAATCCACGGTCGAACTTGAATGCCGCTCCGCACTCGCTGAGCAGAAACTGACGAACCTTCTGCGTGTTACGGTAATGCTTGTCCAGTGGAGTCGTACGGGTAATCGGCCCAGCGTGCCAGTCGACGGTCATGGTCTGTTCCTTGACTATTGAGAAGGCAAAAGCCCGTAGGTGGTCATCTACGGGCTTTGCGATGGTTTCAAATAATCTGGGTCGGCCTGTCAGCCTTCGAACTGTATCACCATCCGGCCTTTGATCTTGCCCTCGAGCATCTCGTCAAAGATTTGGTTGATATCCTCGATCGGTCGCAGCGTCACCTTGGGCACCACTTTGCCTTCAGCGGCGAACTGGAAGGCTTCCTGCAGGTCCTGGCGTGTACCTACCAGCGAGCCCACTACTTCGATCCCATCAAGCACCAGGCGGGGAATATTCAGGTCCATGGACTCCGACGGAAGCCCGACGGCCACCAGTCGCCCGCCTGCGCGCAAGGCATCGACGGCCGAGTTGAACGCGCCTTTGGCCACGGCAGTCACGACGGCAGCATGTGCGCCACCGGTCTTGGCCTGGATGACCTTCGCGGCGTCTTCGTTGAGCGGGTTGACGACCAGATCCGCGCCCATCTCGCTGGCGAAGCGCAGTTGCTCTTCGTTGACGTCGATGGCGATGACTTTGGCGTTGAACACGTTCTTGGCATATTGCAGGGCCAGGTTGCCCAGGCCGCCGAGCCCGTAGATGGCGATCCATTGGCCGGGGCGGACGTTGGAGATTTTCACTGCCTTGTAGGTCGTGACGCCAGCGCAGGTAATGCTGCTGGCGGCAGCGGAGTCGAGGCCGTCGGGTACTTTAACCGAGTAGTCAGCCTTGACGATGCAGGCCTCGGCCATGCCGCCGTCCACGGTGTAGCCAGAATTCTTCACGTCGCGGCACAGGGTTTCGTTGCCGCTGTTGCAATATTCGCAGTGTCCGCAGCCCTGATAGAACCAGGCAACGCTGGCTCGGTCGCCTGGCTTGAGCGAGGTGACGCCCGGGCCAACTTCCTGGACGACACCAATACCTTCGTGGCCCAGTATTACACCGGTCTTGTCACCAAAGTCGCCATTTTTCACGTGCAGGTCGGTATGGCACACCCCGCAGCACTGCATCTTCAGCAGCGCTTCGCCGTGTTCGAGAGGGCGCAGGGTTTTCTCTACCACGTCCACGCGACGGCCAGGTGCAACGACAGCAGCTTTCATAAGAGCCTCCGTGTATATCCGATGTGAGCTTGGGTTATCGCCGGGACAGCATAGACCTTGCCTGGCCAGGCAAAACTGCTTCAGGTCATGGTCGTGGTGGACGCGCCCATAAAATGCCTGTGTAGGCCTGACTGGCATGTGCGGAAAAAAGAAAAGCCCGCGGCAATGATGCGGCGGGCTGCAAGAACGTACGGAGCAGGGTCAGTGTGCCCATCCAGATGTCGGCATTTCGTGAAAACCATAAAAAAGCCCGCCATAAAGGGCGGGCAAAACACGTTTGAAGGGAGAGCCTGCAGGCTGCGCCGTGCCGGTTAACCCAGGATTAAGCGACAATGCATTGACCCGGCACCCTGATCAGCCTATACAGGCCTGCCATTATCCCAGGAGCCAGCATGCGCGACGAAGACGACCTGCACGAACCCGAGCACGATCACCTGCTCGACCACGAATTTCTCTACGACGACGTGGAGCCCGAGGCAGATGCCCAGGGTGCCGAGGATGAAGTGGAGGAAGACGAGGAAACGCTGGATGATCTCGATGAAGAAGAGCGCGATCACCCAGCCTGGTTCGACGACTGCGAAGACTGACTCAGCGACCATCCACCGAGAACCGTCCGGGCCCGCTTACCGCCAGTAGCAGCAGGCCGCCCATGATGCTGAGGTTTTTCAGAAACTGGGTCATGTTGGCGCTGCGCTCGGGGTCGACCATGTTCCAGAACGGGTGGCCAAGCAGCGCCGTGCCCAGTACGAACAGCGCGAACAGGAACGCCAGTGGCCGCGTGTAGAAACCGAGGATCAACAGGATTGCGACGACGAACTCCATGATGACGGCAATCCCTGCTGCCAGCATCGGGGCAGGGGCGCCGAGCGAGGTCATGTAGCCTACCGTGCCTTCGAAGCCGGTCAGCTTGGCCCAGCCAGACAAGACGAACAGGATCATCAGCAGTATGCGGGCGATCAGGATAATGATGTCGCGTTGACCATCGAACAGGGAGTAGCGCATGGCGGCGTTCCAGTGGACGGGTACAAGCTCCACTTTAGCAGCTGCGCAAGACATTGCCGTCAGGCAGCAAAAAGGCGCCGCAAGGGCGCCTTTTCAACGAAGTTTGGTGCGAGTGGCGGGACTCGAACCCGCAAGGCTCACGCCGACAGATTTTAAGTCTGCTGTGTATACCAATTCCACCACACTCGCACGCTTGAAGGGGTCGCAACGACCAGCTCGCTTCTAGGCAGAAGGGCTTCGCAATCAAGCGCGCTTTATAACCCATTGTTATAGTTGAGTCAACTGCAGCACCTATGATCAACAGATAGAAGGGTCGATCGAACGGGCAATTGACACCTTGCCATCACTGCGCCACTGTTGCCCATTAATGGATCCAAGAGTGCTCCGTAATGACTCAGGGCCGAGTTGGCGAAGGTGTGGTGCGTCCACGGTTATTCTGGCGGCTGGTGTTCGCGCAGGTGCTCGTGCTGGGTGCATTTCTTTACATCAGCCTGATCAGCCTGGGCGGGTACCTGTTGTTGCTGGGCTTCGATGCAGAGCACTCACAGCAGCAGCGTATGTTGGCACTGGTCGGCGGTGGTATGATCATGGTGCTGAGCCTGTGGTTGCTGAAAGTGGCCATGCCGCGTCGCATCAGTCCGGCGCTGACCGAGCCGGAACGCTGACAGCCTGTAGTCGTTCAGCGGTCTACTGGCAGACGCTCCGGGCTACGCTCATTTCCTCCCTCCTGCTGTGCCAGTGGAGTTTGCATGGTTCCAGCTGACTGCCTCGACTATTCCGTCATGCCTGCCCATCGTTATGAACAGCTGGTTCAGTCGGTGGTGGATTATGCCATCTACATGCTCGACCCTTCCGGCCATGTGGTGTCGTGGAACGCCGGCGCACAACGGATCAAGGGTTACCGTGGAGATGAAGTGATCGGCAAGCACTTTTCGTTGTTCTTCACCCCCCAGGATTGTGCGGATGGCCGCCCCGAGCACCTGCTGCGCCAGGCGCTGGAGCAGGGTGGGGCGCAGGACGAAGGCTGGCGGGTGCGCAAGGACGGTACACAGTTCTGGGCCCTGGCTGCTCTGGATGTGATCCGTGATGAAAATGGCCAGATCATTGGCCTGGCCAAGGTGACACGCGATATCACTGACCGTCGCGAGTCGGCGCTGCAGCTGGACGCAGTGCGCGCCCAGCTGTTCCAGGCGCAGAAGCTTGAAGCCCTCGGCCAGTTGACCGGTGGTCTGGCGCACGACTTCAACAACATGTTGACCATCATCATCAGCTCGGCCCGCCTGGCGCTGGCCACCCAGGACCCGGCTCGCGCCCAGCGCATGTTGCAGCACATCCTCGATGCCAGCCAGCGCGGTACCGAACTGACCCAGCAACTGCTCAGCTTTGCTCGTCACCGCAAGTTCGATGTGGCCAGCGTTGCCCCGGCAGACGTGGTGACCGCTACGCGTGGCCTGCTTGAACATGCATTGCCAGGCTCGATTGACTTGAAGGTATTGCTGCAACCGGACCTGCCGCTGATCGAGGTGGATGCCGGGCAACTGCAGATGGTGTTGCTCAACCTCTTGTTCAATGCCCGTGATGCCATCGAGGGGCATGGCCAGATCAGCCTGACAGTCGATGTGGTCGAACTGTTCGGCGAAGTTGAAGGGCTGAAGGGCAGCTTCGTGCGCTTCGAGGTCCAGGACAGCGGCGCAGGCATACCCACAGAGATACTGCCGCGTATCTTCGAGCCGTTTTTCACCACCAAGCCTTTCGGCAAGGGTACCGGCCTGGGGCTCAGCCAGGTCTATGGTTTCGCCCGGCAAAGTGGCGGTGCGATTTATGTCGACAGCGAGCCTGGCCGGGGAACTTGCATGCGACTGTACTTGCCAATGTATCAGGACCAGACGGATAGCCCACTCGACAGGTAGACAACATGGCACAGGCACTGAAGCGGCTGGTAACGGGGATCGACGGGCTCGACGCGTTGCTCAAGGGCGGCCTGATCGCTGGCGCATCCTACATTATCCAAGGGCCGCCGGGGGCCGGTAAGACCATCCTTGCCAATCAGCTGGCCTGCGGCCACGTGCGTGGCGGTGGTCGGGTGCTGGTGGCCACGTTGCTGAGCGAGTCGCATGAACGCTTGTTCCAGTATCTGTCCACGCTGGACTTCTTCGACCCGGCGCTGGTCGGCGAACAAATCCAGTTCGTCAGTGCCTTTGATACGCTTGAGCAGGACGGGCTGGATGCAGTGGTGCGCTTGCTGCGTCAGGAAATTGCCCGGCAACAGGCCAGCCTGCTGATCGTCGACGGTGTGCTCAATGCTCGGGTACGTGCGGAAACCGCGCTGGACACCAAAAAGTTCGTCTCTGAGCTGCAGGGGCATGCAGCCTTCGCCGGCTGCACCGTTCTGCTGTTGACCAGTGCCCGGCTGGACGAGGGCAGCCCGGAACACACCATGGTCGATGGCGTGATAGAGCTGGGTGAGCAACTGGTGGGCAGCCGCGCCGTGCGCCATGTTCAATTGCGCAAGACCCGTGGTAGTGGTGCGTTGTCGGGGCGTCACGAATGCCTTATCGATGAAACCGGCATGCAGGTCTATCCTCGCCTGGAAGCCCTGTTCAGCCACCCCAGCCAGTTGGGCAGCGGCACCTTGGCGCGCGTCAGCAGCGGTGTGCCAACCTTCGATGAAATGCTTGGCGGTGGCTTGGCCACTGGGTCAGTCAGCCTGTTGATGGGGCCTTCGGGAAGTGGCAAGACGTCATTGGGCCTGGCCTTTCTCGGTGCCAGCACCCCGCAGGAACCGGGGTTGCATTTCGGTTTTTACGAAACGCCCGAACGCCTGCGCAGCAAGGCCGCTTCGCTCGGTTACGATTTTGCCGCGATGGAGCAGGGCGGTAGCTTGCAACTGTGCTGGCAGCCCACCACCGAAGGCTTGCTGGACCAGGTTGGCGCGCGGCTGCTGGAGCGTGTGGCGGCGCAGGGCAGCAAGCGCGTGGTGATCGACAGCCTTGGTGCATTCAGCCGGCTGGCAATTGACTCGACGCGGCTCAATGCGTTTTTCCGCGCGCTGGCGGGTGAGTTGCGCGCGCGCGATGTCAGTGTGATCCTGACCTGGGAGATGCGCGACATCTTCGGCGCGGAAATCAGCGCCCCCGCACCGGATCTGTCGAGTATCGTCGACAACCTTATGCTGATGCGCTTTGTCGAACTGGACTCGCAACTACGGCGCATGCTGTCGGTCCTCAAAGTACGTGACAGCCACCATGACCCGGCCTTGCACGAGCTGCTGATCGGGCCGCAAGGCATTACCTTGCGCAAGGCGTTCGAAGGTGCCTGCGGTGTGCTTTCGGGAACGCCGACGCCGCAGGGGAGCGGGTGACGGACGAGCCGATGAACACCATCCTGATTGTCGATGACGAATACCTGATCGCCGATATCCTCGGGTTTGCCCTTGAGGACGAAGGTTTCCTGGTGGAAAAGGCGAGCAATGGCTGCAAAGCACTGGAGGCGTTAAAGGAAAAACGCGTGCAACTGGTGATTACCGACTACATGATGCCGCTACTCAACGGCGAGGAGCTGGCGCGTGCCATACGTGAGGACCCGGCGTTAAGCGAGTTGCCAGTCATCCTCATGAGCGGCGCGCAGGCCAGCCAAGGATGTCCGGCCCTGTTTGCCGCAATATTCGACAAGCCTTTCGACATGGATGAGATGATCGCCACGGTGCATCAGTTAATTGGCACCTGAGGCTGGCGGTCGAGCGCATCCATGCCCCTTAGGGGAGGCTCAGTGCGAGTCTTCGTGCTTCTCCGGAGCCGGGCTGCCGGCCTGGATGCGTTTGAAGATCTCTTCTCGATGGACCTGAACATCTTTCGGTGCATCGATACCAATCCTCACCTGCATCCCTTTGACGCCCAGAATGGTGACTTTGATGTCATCGTTGATGACGATGCTTTCGCCAACCTTACGGGTGAGTATCAGCATGTAGTTCTCCTTGGTGATATAAAAATCCGCAGGGCTAGTTGCCCTGGCGGCGGGAGCTTGTCCCTCTTCCTTCTCATTAAAGACGCTTTCGGCGGATAGGAATTCCCCGACAGACAAATTCTGTTGCGTGTCTTCAGTTGCAGGTGCCAAAGCAAACCGTCAACGGTTTGTCGGCCAAGGCGCTCGCTGCCAAGAATAGGGGGGTTGGCGGCTAATGGGAAATTTCTTCGCATCATGGGCTGAATAGACAAGCTTAATGGTCCTCCTGTTCCTCGAGAGCCTGAAGAAACAACAGCAAGGCCACTTCCTCCGAGTCCAGGCCTTTGCGCGCACGTTTTTTCGGCAAATTGGCCAGGCGCCCCAAGGCATAGTGCTCCAGGACTGCCGGGTGGATGTAGCAGCGCCTGCACACTGCCGGCGTATTGCCCAGGCGCGTGGCTACCTGGCGGACTATCGCGGCGACCTGGCGTTTGGCTTCACTCTCCGGCTCCCAGGCCAAGGGCCTCAGCAGGTTCAATGCCAGGCTGCTGCCGGCCCAGGTGCGATAGTCCTTGGCGGTGAAATCGGCGCCGGTCAACTGCTGCAAAAACTGATTGACCTCGCTGGAGCCGACACTATGGCGCTGGCCGTTTTCATCCAGGTACTGAAACAGCGCCTGTCCAGGCAGTTCCATGCAGCGCTTGAGCAAGTTGGCCAGGCGCCGGTCGTTGAGGGTGACGCTGTGTTCGACGCCGCGCTTGCCGCGGAACTGGAAGCGAATGTTGCTGCCTTTGACCTGTACATGGCGATTGCGCAGGGTGGTCAGTCCATACGACTTGTTGTCGCGCAGGTAGCGCTGGTTGCCAATGCGAATCAGGGTGTGGTCCAGCAGGCTCACTACCAGCGCCATGACCTTTTCCCGATCCAGCCCTGGCCGCGCCAGGTGGGCTTCCAACTGTGTGCGCAGCGTTGGCAGGGCCTGAGCGAACGCTAGCATGCGCCCGTATTTGTGCTGGTCGCGCAGTTCGCGCCACTGCGCGTGGTAGCGGTACTGCTTGCGGCCACGGGCATCGCGGCCAGTGGCTTGCAGATGGCCTTGCGGATCGGCGCAGATCCACACATCGGTGTAGGCCGGGGGAATCACCAGTGCGGCGATGCGCGAGAGGGTGTCGCTGTCGCGTACCCGTTGGCCATCGGCATCCAGATAGATGAAGCGGTCGCGCCAGCGCCGACGGGTCAGGCCCGGCTGACTGTCGTCAACGTAGTGCAGGGTGCGCGGCAGGGGGCAGTCGAGCATGGGCTGCAGGCCTCGATCGGGTCACAGCTCAATGGACAATACGCGCGCGAAGGATGCTCAACCCAAAAGGGCCACCGACTTGATCTGGGCGAACAGTACCTGCCCTGTGTGCAAGCCGAGCTGGTCTGCCGAGAAGCGGGTGATGCGTGCAAGCAGGGCATTGCCCCCGGCATCCAGGCTGACCAGCACATGCGCCGGGTTGGCCGCCGGTCGGCTCTCGCGCACACGCACCGGCAGGCGGTTGAGGATGCTCGATGCGCTGTCCGCCGCCAGTGCCAGGCTGACGTCCCGGGCCTGCACCTTGACGCGCAGGGTACTGCCCATCAGCTGCGCCGCGTGGGTGATGCGCAGCAGCGGCCCGCTGCTGCCGGGCAGGCGCAGGTCAAGCAGGCCGTAGTGCGGGTCGTGCCCTACCACCGTACCCTCGAGCACCACGCCGGCATCGTCGCCCTGGGCCAGCGACAGGTCGAGGCGAGCCAGGGTCTCGCCGATCGGGCCGCTGGCGATTGCCCGGCCTTGTTCCATCAACACCAGGTGGTCGGCCAGTCGCGCGACTTCATCCTGGGCGTGGCTGACATATATCAGCGGGATGTCCAGTTCGTCGTGCAGGCGCTCCAAAAAGGGCAGTATCTCGCGCTTGCGCGGGCCGTCGAGGGCTGCCAGCGGCTCGTCCATCAACAACAGCCGTGGGCTGCTGAGCAGGGCGCGGGCAATACCCACCCGCTGCGCCTCGCCACCAGACAGGGTTGCCGGGCGGCGGTCCAGCAAGTGGCCGATACCCAGCAGTTGGCAAGCCTGGTCGAGGCTGACCTTGCGTTCAGCGGGCGCTACCCGGCGCCAGCCGAACGCAAGGTTGCCGCGCACCGACAGGTGCGGGAACAGGCTGGCTTCCTGGAACACATAGCCCACCGGGCGCAGGTGCGGTGCCTGGAAGTGGCCACGGGTGCTGTCTTCCCAGACTTCGCCGTTGACTTCGATATAGGCGCTGGCGGCCCGCTCCAGCCCGGCCAGGCAGCGCAGGCAGCTGGTTTTACCAGAGCCGGAGTGACCGAACAGGGCGCTGATGCCGCGCCCGGGCAGGTGCAGGTTGACGTCCAGGGTAAAGTCGTCGCGTGCCAGTTTCAGGCGCGCCACAATCGATGCGGTCATTTCAGCTCCAGCCAGCTTTGCCGCGGCGTCCAGCGTACAGCAGGAGCAGCACCAGGAAAGAGAACACCAGCATGGCACCGGCCAGCCAGTGGGCTTGCGAGTACTCCATGGCTTCGACGTGATCGAAAATTTGCACCGAAACCACGCGGGTCTTGTCGGGGATGTTGCCACCGATCATCAGTACGACGCCAAACTCGCCCACCGTGTGGGCAAAGCCGAGGATGCTGGCAGTGACGAAGCCAGGGCGGGCCAGCGGCAGCACCACATGAACGAAGGTGTCCCATGGGCTGGCGCGCAGGGTAGCGGCGACTTCCAGGGGCCGCTGGCCGATCGCGGCAAAGGCATTCTGCAGTGGTTGCACCACGAACGGCATGGAGTACACCGTCGAGCCAATAACCAGGCCTGTGAAGCTGAACACCACACTGCCCAGGCCCAGCGCCTGGGTGGCCTGGCCGAGCCAGCCGTGCGGGCCAAGGGCGATCAACAGGTAAAAGCCGATCACCGTCGGTGGCAGTACCAGCGGCAGTGCCACCACCGCGCCCACCGGCCCGCGCAGCCATGAGCGCGTGCGGGCAAGCCACCAGGCGACGGGTGTGCCGATAACCAGCAGGATCAGGGTGGTCAGGCTGGCCAGTTTTACGGTCAGCCAGATGGCGCCCAGGTCACTGGCGTCCAGTGGCATCAGCGTTCATAACCATAGGATTTGATCACCGCTGCGGCTTTCGGACCTTTGAGGTATTCGACCAGTGCCTTGGCGGCCGCATTGTCCTTGCCTTTGTTGAGGATGACGGCGTCCTGGCGGATCGGGTCATGCAGATTGGACGGCACGATCCAGGCCGAGCCATTGGTTACCTTGCCATCCCTGTAGATCTGCGACAGAGCGACGAAGCCCAGCTCGGCGTTGCCGGTGGAGACGAACTGGAAGGCCTGGGTGATGTTCTGGCCTTCGACGATCTTGCCTTTGGTGGGCTCGGTGAGCTTCAGCCTGTCCAGTACCTGGGTGGCGGCCAGGCCGTAAGGTGCCGCTTTCGGGTTGGCGATGGACAGGTGTTTATATGCGTTCTTCTTCAGCACTTCACCCTTGGCGTCTACGTAGCCTTCCTTCGCAGACCACAGGGCCAGCGTGCCGATGGCGTAGGTAAAGCGCGAACCGGGTACGGTTTCCTTTTCTGCTTCCAGCTTCTTGGGGGTGGTGTCGTCAGCGGCGAGGAACACGTCGAACGGAGCACCGTTCTTGATCTGCGCATAGAACTGCCCGGTGGCGCCATAGGCCGCGACCAGTTTGTGGCCAGTGTCTTTTTCGAAGGCCTTGGCGATGGCCTGGACAGGGGCTGTGAAGTTGGCTGCGACCGCGACCTGGACTTCGTCGGCCCAGGCCGTGTTGAAGGCCAGCAGGCTGAGCAGGGCTGTTAAGGTCACCTGGGGCGAGGGCAAGCGCATGAAGACAGATCCTTGAGGTTATCGTTATAGCCATAACTATATAGCGATAAACCAGTTGCCGTGAAGAGGCCTGGCCTGCCTGTCAGAATGCCTGGTGACCGATCACTGCCAGTGCCTTCCCGGCGATCTCCCGGGTCAGCTCACCTGCTGGCATGTGCCGCCCCAGCCGCAATGCCTGCCCCGACCAAAGATTACTGAAGTCACTATTACCCTGCGGATCGGTGATTGCCCGTAAAGGCATCAATGCCCCACCCGCTAGCGGAAAGCGCGGTGCAAGTTCGCTCATCGGCCCCAGCTCGCGCATGATGCGGTTGTTGATGCCACGTGCCGGGCGGCCGGTAAACAGATTGGTCAGCGCGGTGTCGCTGGCAGGCGCGCTGTCCAGCGCCCGGCGATGCGCTGGCGACACCTTGGCCTCGGGGCAGAACAGGTAAGCCGTGCCGATCTGCACTGCCGAGGCACCCAGGGCCATTGCCGCCAACAGCCCACGGTGGTCGCCGATACCACCGGCGGCAATCACCGGCACGCTGACGGCATCGGCCACCTGCGGTACCAGAGCGAAGGTGCCTATCTGGCTGGTGATGTCATCGCTGAGGAACATGCCGCGATGGCCACCGGCTTCATAACCCATGGCGATGATGGCGTCGCATCCATTGCGCTCCAGCCAGACCGCTTCTTCCACGGTCGTGGCGCTGGACAGTACCTTGGCACCGCTGGCTTTTACCCGCTGCAGCAGTTCGGCCTGAGGCAGGCCGAAGTGGAAGCTCACCACCTCAGGGCGCAAGGTTTCGACCAACTGGCAGCTCTGCTCGTCGAAAGGCGCGCGGTTGGACACTGGCGTGGGCGCTGCGAAATCGGCGCCCACTTCGCTGTAATAAGGCTCAAGTGCCTGCTTCCAGCGCGCATCGCGTTCGGCATCGGGCGCTGGCGGCTGGTGGCAGAAGAAGTTCAGGTTCAGCGGGCGCCCCGGGCAGCCGGCGCGGAATGCGGCGATCTCGGCGCGCACCTGTTCGCCGCTGAGCATTGCGCAGGGCAGGGCGCCCAGACCACCTGCCAGGCCCACGGCAATGGCCATGGCCGAGCCGGTGGCCCCCGCCATGGGGGCCTGCAGAATGGGCAGCTCGATGCCCAGCAGGTCGAGGATACGGCGGTCTGGCCAATGGCTCATGCGATTCTCCTTGCGTAGGGCGAGCGATGCGGCGGGGGCTTGCGGCGAGTCTTACAGGGCCTTGCTGACCTGGATGTCGCTGATTTTGTCGGCGTCTTCGCCGTGGATCTTGCGCAGGGCCTCGAGGGCTTGCTCTTGCGAGGCATCGGGCATCAACGCGAAATCCCAGCGACGCTGGCCGTCGAGCTTGTATTTGATGACGTACTTGATGGTCTGGGTCATGGTGGCCTTATCTGAGTTTCGACGACGAACGACGGATGATCTTGATCTTGTGGGTCAGGGTTGGCTTGCGGGTGACCGAGATCGGGCGAGTAGTGACGGTATCGATGGTGATGTTCCAGAAGCCGGTGCTGGGTACGGTGATCTTTGCCGGAAACTTCTCGAAATGGCCGCCGTGGTAGGTATGACGGCCGCCGTTCTTGAAGCTGCGGAAGTTGGCGTCGTTCATCAGGCGGATATTGCAGCGCTGGGAGCACTCGATGACGACAATATCGTCCTCATTGAGGTGCTCGCGCTGGTGTACGAATTTCATGTGATGCTCCGCAAGGTTTGGATCTGCAAAAGCAAAAGATACCACGATGTGCCGTTAGACTGCCGCGTTGATCGCCGGGCGTAGATAATTCTGCCAAAGCAGGGAGCAAAACCGCCTGGATGTGGTCGAAGCGAATTCTTGAAGGCAGAGGTGCAGCAAATGAAGTGGATGGTGGCGGCGTTGTCGGTGACGCTCGGTGGCTGCGTGAGCGTCGCAGAGCTGGAGCAATCGCGTGAAACGATGGATGTGATCTCTGGCAAGAGCCCGCGCGCCTATGCCGATTGCGTAAAGGAGAAGCTGGCCGATACGCGTGACCCGCTGACCGAAGAGCCGCGTGGCGACGGCCTGCGGCTGATCGTCCCGCAGAAAATCACCTCAGGTGCTGGCCCGGCGGCGCTGGTGGATATCGACGAGCGCGGCAGCGGCAGCAGCATCAAACTGCACGAGCGGCTGAATAACTTCCCGCTGCGCCTGGGGGATGTGCGCACCGCCGCCACCGAATGCATCTCCGGAAGTTGATCTGAAGCAACGGGTGCTCCTTTCTCTGCTTATATGTTTTGAGCCTAAGCATATAACAAAAGAAAAGGAGATTCGTGATGACACCGTTGAGACGCGTGGTGATCGGCAGCCTGCTGATCCTGGCCTGGCCCACGGCACATGCCGCTGACGGTCAGAAGGTCTTCACCCAGGGTGGGGCCAACCCCGCCGCCATGGCCTGCCTTGGTTGCCATGGCCCGGACGGCAAGGGCATTGCCGCTGCCGGCTTTCCACGTTTGGCCGGGCTTCCGGCCGGTTACCTTTCCAAGCAGTTGCACGACTGGCGCAACGGCAGCCGCAAGCAGCCAGTGATGGAGCCCTTGGCCAAGGCCTTGAGCGACGATGAAATCAAGGCCGTCAGTACCTACCTGGCCAGCCTGCCGGCAGCACCCGCTGGCGACCTGCGCCGGCAGCAGATTGCCAATGACCCTACCACCCGCATGGCCCTGTACGGCGACTGGAGTCGGCAGATTCCCGGCTGCGTGCAATGCCACGGGCCGGGTGGCGGCGGGGTGGGCGAACACTTCCCGCCCTTGGTCGGCCAGCCCGCCAGTTACCTGGTGGCACAGCTCAATGCCTGGCGCGACGGCAGCCGCAGCAATGACTCCAATCAGCTGATGGTCGGCGTGGCCAAGGCCATGACCGATGAGGAGGTCAAGGCCGTTGCCGAGTTCTTCGCCCGCCCCGTCAGCCAGGAGGTCACGCCATGAAAACCATGATTCCAGTCTTGTGGCTGCTGACCGTGGGCAGCGCCCAGGCCACGCCGATCGCCATGGAAGACCAGTCGCAGTTGAAGGTTCCCGGTGTGCAGGCGGCACCGCAGTTCGTGCCGCCCGCTGAGCGTGAGTTGCCCGATAATGCCTTTGGCAAGATGGTGCGTGAAGGCCATGCCTTGTTCGTCGACACCCGCCGATTGATGCCCGAGGCTGTGGGCAACGGCATGAACTGCAGTAACTGCCACCTCGATCAGGGGCGATTGGCGCATTCGGCGCCGCTGTGGGGCGCCTACCCGATGTACCCGGCGTACCGCAAGAAAAATGACAAGGTCAACACCTTCGCCGAGCGTATCCAGGGGTGTTTTCAGTTCAGCATGAACGGCAAGCCGCCGGCCGCTGACAGCCCGCAGATGACCGCGTTGGCAGTGTATTCATACTGGCTGTCGACCAAGGCACCGACCGGTGTGGAGATTGCCGGACGTGGTTATCCGGAGGTGGCACAACCCAAGGGTGGTTATGACTTCAAGCGCGGCCAGCAGGTTTACCGTGAACAATGCGCGATTTGCCATGGCGATAACGGTGAAGGGCAAAAGGTCGCAGGCGAATACGTCATGCCACCGCTGTGGGGCAAGGACTCCTACAACTGGGGGGCTGGCATGCACCGCATCAACACCGCTGCGTCGTTCATCAAGTACAACATGCCGCTGGGCAAGCCAGGCAGCCTAAGCGACCAGCAGGCCTGGGACGTGGCGGCGTGGATCAACCGCCACGAGCGGCCACAGGACCCGCGGCTGGTGGAAGGATCCATCGAGAAAACGCGGGTGAAGTTTCATGCCAATGATGGGGTGAACCTGTATGGTCAGCAGGTCGATGGGGTGCTGATCGGACAAGGGACGGGGAGTTGATGTAAGTCTTAGGCGGCCTCTTTGCGGATGAACCCGTCGACGAGGCCGCCACAGGCACGCGGATTTGCCTGTCATCCAACGGTCATGTATGACAGCAATATTTACGATCCCCCGGAACTATCTACACTGGGATATCTCTATGATGGCATCGGTCGTTATCGGGGGCATTGTAAGGTCACTGCCGCCTGATTAGACTGCGCCGAATTCCACAGGCCTAGCCTTTTGTAAGGACGTATATGATCAAAAAATGCTTGTTCCCGGCAGCCGGCTACGGCACTCGCTTCCTGCCTGCTACCAAAGCCATGCCCAAGGAAATGCTGCCGGTGGTCAACAAGCCACTGATCCAGTACGGCGTTGAAGAAGCACTGGATGCTGGCCTGAACGAGATCTCCATCGTTACCGGGCGCGGCAAGCGGGCCCTGGAAGACCACTTCGACATCAGCTACGAGCTGGAAAACCAGATCAAGGGCACCGACAAGGAAAAATACCTGGTCGGTATTCGTCGTCTGCTCGACGAGTGCTCGTTCTCGTACACGCGCCAGACAGAAATGAAAGGCCTCGGCCACGCCATCCTCACTGGCCGCCCACTGATCGGCGACGAGCCGTTCGCGGTGGTGCTGGCGGACGACCTGTGCGTCAACCCGGAAGGTGACGGCGTGCTGACGCAGATGGTCAAGCTGTACAAACAGTACCGCTGCTCGATCGTCGCCATCCAGGAAGTCGATCCGCAGGAAACCAACAAGTATGGTGTGATCGCCGGTGAGATGATTCGCGACGACATCTTCCGTGTGACCAACATGGTCGAAAAACCGGCCCCCGAAGACGCGCCCTCGAACCTGGCGATCATCGGCCGTTACATCCTGACCCCGGATATCTTTGACATCATCGCCAATACCAAACCAGGCAAAGGCGGTGAAATCCAGATCACCGATGCCCTGCTGCAGCAGGCCAAAGATGGCTGCGTGATTGCCTATAAGTTCAAAGGCAAGCGTTTCGACTGCGGTGGTGCCGAAGGCTACATCGACGCGACCAACTTCTGCTTCGAGAACTACTACAAGACTGGCAAGGCATACTGATTAGCCCTGTTGGCCTCAAAGCCATCCTTCGGGGTGGCTTTTTTGTTTGCTGCGGCCAACGGCGGTATGCTGGACGCCTGCCTAGGAGAGTGAATACATGGCCTTCGATTTTGATCTGTTCGTGATTGGCGCCGGGTCCGGTGGTGTGCGCGCAGCGCGTTTTGCTGCCGGTTTTGGCGCAAAAGTGGCAGTGGCTGAAAGCCGCTACCTGGGGGGGACCTGCGTCAACGTCGGTTGTGTGCCGAAAAAGCTGCTGGTGTATGGCGCGCACGTTGCCGATGAACTGGAGCAGGCCGCAGGTTACGGCTGGACGTTGGAAGAGGGGCATTTCGACTGGGGCACCCTGATTGCCAACAAGAATCGGGAAATCGAGCGCCTCAACGGTATCTACCGTAACCTGCTGGTCAACAGCGGGGTGACCCTGTTGCAGGGCCACGCGCGTCTGACGGGTGCCAACGAAGTGGAAGTGGACGGTCAGCGCTACTCCGCCGAGCACATCCTCATCGCTACGGGTGGCTGGCCGCAGGTACCGGACATCCCCGGCAAGGAACTGGCCATCACCTCCAACGAAGCCTTCTACCTCAAGAGCCTGCCGCGCCGCGTGCTGGTGGTGGGCGGGGGTTATATCGCCGTCGAATTCGCCGGCATCTTCCAGGGCCTGGGTGCCGACACCTCACTGCTGTACCGTGGCGACCTGTTCCTGCGCGGCTTCGATGGCTCGGTGCGCACCCACCTGAAGGAAGAACTGGAAAAGCGCGGCCTTGACCTACAGTTCAACGCCGACATCCAGCGCATCGACAAGCTTGAAGATGGTCGCCTCAAAGCCACGCTCAAGGACGGTCGCGAGCTGGTCGCCGACTGTGTGTTCTATGCCACTGGCCGGCGCCCGATGCTGGACAATCTGGGCCTGGAAAACACCGGCGTCGAGCTGGATGCGCGCGGCTACATCCGGGTTGATGAGCAGTACCAGACCACCGCGCCCTCGATTCTTGCCATTGGCGATGTGATCGGCCGTGTGCAGTTGACCCCAGTGGCCTTGGCTGAAGGCATGGCCGTGGCGCGGCGCCTGTTCAAACCCGAGCAATACCGCCCGGTGGATTACCAGAACATCCCCACTGCGGTGTTCAGCCAGCCGCCAATCGGTACCGTGGGCTTGACCGAAGAACAGGCGCTGGAGGCCGGGCACAAGGTGCAGGTATTCGAAAGCCGCTTCCGGGCCATGAAGCTGACCCTGACCGACATTCAGGAAAAGACCCTGATGAAGTTGGTGGTCGATGCCGAGACCGACAAGGTGCTGGGCTGCCACATGGTCGGTCCAGACGCTGGCGAGATCATTCAGGGCCTGGGCATTGCGCTTAAAGCCGGTGCGACCAAGCAGCAGTTCGACGAAACCATCGGCGTGCACCCGACGGCGGCTGAAGAGTTCGTCACCATGCGTACAGTCACCCGCTGATAACGCGGAACCTGCTGTACAGCCTGTAGAAGCAGCCTTGTGCTGCGATGGGGCCCTTGCTCGGGCCTCTTTGCAGCAAAAAGGCTGTTACAGGGATGTGTACGGGGCCGGATCAATACACCCACACTTCGACCCGCCGGTTGCGCAGCCGGCCTTGCTCCAGTTCATTCCCGGCCACTGGCAATTCATCGCCCATCCCGGTCACCTGAAGCACCTCCACTCCACCGCGTGCCAGTTCGCGGCGCACCGCTTGCGCGCGCAGGCGGGAGAGCAGGGCTGCGCGCCCGGGGGTTTCCTTGGGGTCGCTGAACCCCACCAGCACTGCCTTGCCCTGCAGCTTTCCGGCCAGGCGCAGGTACTCTGCCACCCTCTGCACGTCGCGCAGGGCCTTGTTGTCCAGGTTGGCGCTTCCTTCCTGGAATCGGAAGTTCACACTCAGCCGCTGCGCCTGCTGGGCCAGGGTGCGATAACGCGGTGGCATGTCGCGTTGGGGGGCGACAGACAGGGCCTTGATCTGCTGCGAAACGAAACCCTGCTGGGCGATGATCGCCTGGCCGGCCGGGCTCTGAGCGAAATCGGCCAGGGCCTTGGCCTGGGGCTTGGGGTTGGCTGGCAAGTAAAAATACAGGCGCCGCGAGAGCGGGTAGTCCTCACTGGCCACCCGTGCGCGCTCCGGCAGCATGGCCGGTGCGTCGCCCTCGGCCACCGCCAGCACCTTGGCCCCGTGTACGGCGGCCAGACTGCTGAAACCGATGGCCTGGCGGTCGGTACCCACGTGTACCGCCAGTTCGTCGCTGGACTCGAAGCGCCTGGCCTTGGCCGAAATTTCGGCGTGCTGAGGTTCCAGCACCAGTGCCTTGAAGGTCTCGAAAGTCCCGGAACGGTCGTCTCGGGCATACAGGTGAATGGCCCCGCCAGGTACGCCCAGTTGTTCCCAGCGCTGGATCTGCCCAGAGAAAATTTCCGCCAGTTGCCGGGTGTTCAGTTGGGGTATTGGGTTGTCGGGGTGGACGAAGACTGCGACGCCGTCGAGGCCGATCACTTGTTCGGCGCCAGCTGCGCGCAGGTCGCCCAGCGCCTGCAACCGGTGGACTTCACTGTCGTTGATCGGCCGCGAGGCAGCGGCCAGGTCCGCTTCGCCCCGGCCCAGCGCGACAAAGCCGGTGCTCGAGCCGTGGGCGGCAATGTCGATGCGCAAGCGCTGGCCGTGCACGTCGCGGGCGGTAATCACCCGCTCGTTGGCCACCTTGCCCGGCTGTTGCTCGATGGCTGTGGCCTGCTGCGCGCGCAATTGCCCCTGTACCAGGGCCGGCAGCAAGGCCGCGCCGATGGTGTTGGAGCCTTGCACGCGCAGGTGCAGGGGCTCAGCCAAGGTCGCGAGTGGTAGCAGGGTGAGCAGCAAGACAAGCAGGCGGAGCATGCCGGGTGGCCTGTGGCATAGAGTTGGCCGGCAGATTACGACAGTGGCGTGATGATAATGTGACGGGGGCGTACGCCTCCAATCGTGCAGCGCCTGTCAGATCGTGCGCCGCGCGGACGTTGCTCGATCTGGCAGGCGCTGCAACGCAGAAGAGCGTTAGTGCGCCCCGGCTGACTTGCTCAGGTCGCTCTCGGCCCATTCGGTATAAATGCACGCGTCTGCCACTGCCCAGCGCACCTTCACGCTGTCGCCCGGCTGCATTGGCATGCCCGCAGCCGACAGTGCCTTCACGGTCAGCTCGGTACCCCCGGAAGTCACCACATGGCAGGTCTGGCTTTCACCCAGGAACAACACTTCGCCAACCTTGGCGCTGACCTCGTTCCAGCCCGCCGGCAGCGGCTCGCGCGTGGCCTGTTCAGCGGTCAGGGCCACGGCCTTTTCCGGGCGCACCATGATCAGTGCATCCTGCGAGGCGGCCAGCCCCGGGGTCAAGCGAATAGCCACTGGCTGGCCCTCGAAGCTGCCCGCGCCGTTGCTGCTGGCCTTGATCCGCAGGAAGTTGGAGTTGCCCAGGAACGATGCGACAAAGGCATTCGGCGGATTCTGGTACAGGTCGTAACCGGTGCCCAGGCCGACGATCTTGCCGTGGCTGAAAATGGCGATGCGCTGGGACAGGCGCATGGCTTCTTCCTGATCGTGGGTGACGTAGACGATGGTGATACCCAGGCGGCGGTGCAACTGGCGCAGTTCGTCCTGCAGGTCTTCACGCAGCTTCTTGTCCAGTGCGCCGAGCGGCTCGTCCATCAGCAGGATGCGCGGCTCGTACACCAGCGCTCGTGCAATCGCCACGCGCTGCTGCTGGCCGCCCGACATTTGCGAGGGTTTGCGGTGGGCGAACTGCTCCAGTTGCACCAGCTTGAGCATGGCGTCGACGCGCTTGGCGGTTTCGGCAGCGCCGAGTTTGCGAATGGCCAGTGGGAAGGCGATGTTGTCACGCACATTCAGGTGCGGGAACAGCGAATACCGCTGGAACACCATGCCGATGTCACGCTTATGCGGCGGCACGTTGACCAGCGACTGGCCGTCGACCAGGATTTCGCCGCTGCTCGGTGTTTCGAAGCCGGCCAGCATCGACAGGGTGGTGGACTTGCCCGACCCGCTGGAACCGAGGAAGGTCAGGAACTCGCCGTCCTGGATCTCCAGGTCGAGGTTGTCCACGGCGGTGAAGTCGCCGTAGTGCTTGTTCAGGCCGCGCAGGCTGACCAGGGCCTTGCCGTGCGCGTTGTCTTTGATCACTGCACTCATTGTTGTTATCTCCGCGCACTCAGGCGTTGGTTTCGGTGCGCCGGCGCAAGGCGGCGGCAATGAACATGACAAGCAGCGACAGGCCTATCAGCAGGGTCGAGGCCACGGCGATCACCGGGCTGAGGTCCTGGCGCAAGGTGGTCCACATCTTGACGGGCAAGGTCTGCAGGTCGGGGCTGGCCATCATCACGCTCAGCACCACTTCATCCCACGACACCAGAAAGGCGAACAGGCCACCTGCGATCATGCCGGGGCGAATGGCCGGGAAGGTCACCTTGAAGATGGCTTGCAGGCGCGAGGCGCCGCAGATCACCGCGGCATCCTCTATCGACTGGTCGAACAGCTTCAGCGAGTTGATGATCGAGATGATGGTGAACGGCAGGGCGACGATCACGTGGCTGACCACGAACGCAAACAGCGTGCCGGTGTAGCCAAGCTTGAGGAACAGCGCGTACACCGCAACGGCAATGATCACCAGCGGTACGATCATCGGCATGGTGAAGAGCCCATACAGCAGCTCGCGGCCCGGGAAGCGGCCACGCACGAGGGCGAACGCGGTGGGCAGGCCCAGCAGTACGGCGGCGACCGTGGTCAGCGCGGCCACCTTCAGGCTGGCCAGCGCGGCCTCCATCCACTCCGGGTTGGAAAAGAACTGGCTGTACCACTTCAAGGTCCAGCCGGGTGGCGGGAACACCAGCCACTGGGATGAGCCGAACGACAGCAGCACGATGAACACCACCGGCAGCAGCAGGAAAGCCGCAATCGCCCCGGTGGTCAGGTACAGGCCCGTACGCAGCGGGCGGCCCATGGCATTGGGAGACAAGAGCATGGCGGATTACCTCGGGTTGCCAACCGGGGATTCCGGCTGCAGCTTCAGGTACAGGTAGAAGAGCACCAGGGTGATCGCTACCAGGAGTGCGGCGGCGGCGCTGGCCAGGCCCCAGTTGAGGAACGACTGCACCTGCTGGATGATGAATTCGGGCAGCATCATGTTCTGCGCCCCCCCCAGCAGCGCCGGGGTGACGTAGTAACCGAGCGACATCACGAACACCATCAGTGCCCCGGAGAACAGCCCCGACCGGCACAGCGGCAGAAACACCTTCCAGAAGTTGGTCCACGGGCTGGCACCACAGATCGAACCTGCCTGCAGCACCATCGGGTCGATGGCGTGCATGGTCGCCTGCAGTGGCAGCACGATGAACGGGATCATGATGTAGCTCATGCCGATCACCACGCCGGTAAGGTTGTGCACCATTTCCAGCGGGGCATCGATGATGCCCATGGCCATCAACGCCTTGTTGATCACCCCCGAGCCTTGCAGCAGCACCAGCCACGAGTAGGTGCGCGCCAGCAGGCTGGTCCACATCGACAGCAGCACGATGTTCAGCAGCCAGCGGCCCCAGCCCTTGGGCACCAGGGTGATTGCCCAGGCCAGCGGGAAGCCCAGCAGCACGCTGATCAGGGTAACCACGCCGGCCACCGAAAAGGTGTTGAACAGCACACGCGCGTAGGCCGAGTTGGCAAACAGCTGCTCGTAATTACCCAGCCCCGGGGTGGGTTCCAGCACCCCGCGCAGCAACAGGCCGATCAGCGGCGCGAAGAAGAACACGCCGAGGAACAGCAGGGCGGGCAGCAGGTTGCGGCTGCCTTTCCAGCGCTGGCTCAGGCTTGCGCGGCGCGGGGCGGTGCCCGGGGCGCCGGCACCCGTGGGGGCACCTTGCGCATTGTGCAGGGCGTTGATGGCGACTTTCATTTGACCAACCACTCATTCCAGCGTGCCGCGATGGCTTGACCGTTCTTGGCCCAGTAGGCGAAGTCGAGGGTGACCTGGTCCTGGGCGTAGGCAGTCGGCAGGTTTGGCGCGAGGTCTTTGTCCAGTTTGGCCACGCTGTCGACGTTGACCGGCGCGTAGGCAGTCTTGTTGGCGAATTCGGCCTGGCCTTCGGCGCTGCTGGCGTTGGCCAGGAATTTCATGGCCGCGTCCTTGTTCTTGGCGCCTTTGGGGATGACCAGGAAGTCGGCCATGACCAGGTTCTGCTTCCAGCTCACGCCCACCGGTGCACCGTCTTGCTGCAGGGCGTAGACGCGGCCATTCCAGAACTGCCCGAGCGAAGCTTCACCCGAGGCCAGCAACTGCTGCGACTGGGCGCCACCGCCCCACCAGACGATGTCTTTCTTGATGGTGTCGAGCTTCTTGAAGGCGCGGTCAAGGTCCAGCGGGTACAGCTTGTCGGGGGCTACGCCGTCGGCCAGCAGGGCCAGTTCCAGCACGCCTGGGCTGGGCCATTTGTACAGGGCTCGCTTGCCGGGGTAGGTCTTGGTGTCGAACAGCGCGGTCCAGTCCACCGGCTTGTTGGCGCCGAGCTTGCCTTCGTTGTAGCCGAGCACGAATGAGAAGAAGAATGAGCCGACGCCATGATCGGAGACGAAGCGTGGGTCGATCTTGTCGCGCTTGATCTGGGTGAAGTCGAGGGGTTCGAGCAGGCCTTCACTGGCAGCACGCAGGGCAAAGTCGGCTTCGACGTCGACCACGTCCCACTGCACGTTGCCACTCTCGACCATGGCTTTGAGCTTGCCGTAGTCGGTGGGGCCGTCCTGCACGACCTTGATGTTCGTGGCCTTGGTGAACGGTACGGCCCATGCTTCTTTCTGGGCGTCCTGGGTTGTACCGCCCCAGCTGACGAAGTTGAGGCTGTCGGCGGCCTGAGCGGCCTGACATGCCAGGGTCAGCAGGCTGGCAGACAGCACTGCGGTTACACGTTTGCTTAACAGCATGGTTACGCCCTCGTTGCTTTTGTTATTCGAGGCGGGGCTCTTGGTGCGCCCGCCAATGGTGTTCGGGGAGCAGCTAAAACAAAGTGTTCTGGTGGCCGTTTTTAATTGTAGGTGCCGGCCTGCAGACTCAAGGTCTACGGGATATCATATTATGGTATTCCAAGATTTTGGCAAGAGGTCTGGGGCGACCGGCCATCACTCCGCCCTGTCAAAAGCACCAAGGGCTCTGTAG
>NZ_JBICKE010000063.1:0-552 GCF_043103865.1 Pseudomonas sp. yb_5 | reverse complement strand
CGTTCAACGCCCGGCTGTAGCGCCAACGCGTTGTAACCGGCGTAATCATCGGTCATCACGTAACCGCGATAGCCCTCCAGCAGGCGCAGCGGCACCTCCTGCGCGCGGCTGGTGGTGTAATCGAACAGCACGACTTGTCGATCAGGCGGGCCACTGGCCTGCACCCACATCCAGGATTGACTGGTCGGATCACGATCCGGCTCTTTGAGCACCTGCACGCGAGTTTCATCGCAATGGATCACCGGGCTTTCCAGCAGGCGGTCACGCATCAGGTTCAGCAGTGGCTGAAAGTGTTCGCTGCACTGGATGACCCAGCGGGCCAGGGTTTGCCGGGGGATCTCGATACCATGTCGGTTCAGCACCGTCTCGAAGCGGTGCAGCGGCAGGCCATCGACGTACTTGGTGGTTAGCAACATCGCCAGCACGCTGGGACTGGCCATGCTCTTTTCAATCAATTGGGCCGGCTTGTCAGCGGTGACCGGCGCGGATTCGCAGCCACGGCAGCCATAGATTTTGCGTACGTGTTTAAGCACACGGATCTGCATCGGCACG
>NZ_JBICKE010000062.1:0-290 GCF_043103865.1 Pseudomonas sp. yb_5 | reverse complement strand
CCTTCACGGATAGCGAAGCGCAGACCGTCTTCCATTGCGATGGTCTTGATCAGGGTAACAGTCATCTGAATGTTGTCACCTGGCATTACCATTTCAACGCCTTCCGGCAGTTCGCAGTTACCGGTCACGTCAGTGGTACGGAAGTAGAACTGTGGACGGTAGCCTTTGAAGAACGGAGTGTGACGGCCGCCTTCTTCCTTCGACAGGACGTAGACTTCTGCGGTGAACTTGGTGTGCGGCTTGACCGAACCTGGCTTGACCAGAACCTGACCACGCTCAACGTCGTCACG
>NZ_JBICKE010000061.1:0-97383 GCF_043103865.1 Pseudomonas sp. yb_5 | reverse complement strand
GAGTCCGACCCCAGATGCGTGTCCACCACCGATCTGCGTAGGAGCGGGTTTACCCGCGAATACGGTGGCGGCGGCAACGGTGAACGGCGGATGGAAATTGGCCAGCAGGCCCTGCCCTCTCGCTCAGGGTCACCACCTGTAGCGAATAGGCTGGAATGGGTAACGCTTCAGGCCGTTTCGGGATAGCTGTACTCGAACACCCGAACCACCTCAGAGGCATGCCACGAGGCGGCCTCCATGCCATCGACCGGCCCGGTAAACCGCCCCAGGCGCTCGACACACTCAAAGAAGCCAGTACGCGGCAAACGGCTGGCGCCTTGGCTGATCACCAGCGAACTGCGTAATGGCTGCTCGGCACGGGCATCCAGCACCGCCAGGTATTCCAGCGCGGCAGTCAGCGTCTGCATGGCCGGGCTGGGCAACTGCAAGCGCTCGATCAGTGCGCGGTATGTCAACAGGTGACGTTGACGACGGGCCAGGTCAAGCTCACCCAGCAGGTTATCCCAGTGCTGACGGCTGATCCTGACCTGGCTCATGATGGCTCGCTCCAGCCAGCCACCCCCAGATGCCAGGCCAGGGCGCGGCGGATGGCAGCATCTGGCTGGCGCTCACCCGATTCGATCATGGCCAGATACGCCGGGCTCACCCCGACATTGCGCGCCAGTTGCTCAGGGGCAATGCCCTTGGCCTGGCGAATCTGGGCGACTTCGTTGAAGGCTGGCAGGGGGGCACTGGCAACAACGCCCTGCGCCTCACCGGAAACCGCCTCGGCAGGTGCCTGCCCTGCAGCCTTGAGCAACGCCTGGTATTGCTCCCAGGGAACGACGGCGTACTCGGGTTGACCGTCCCGGCTGATGACCTGAATACCCATTACAAACCCCTTTAAAAAGGATTACAGCATGTAATCCGTAGGCATAACCCTTATGCCAATTATATTACCAACTCCGAGGTCTGTGCAGTTGAGGTGATATTCAGGCCAGTTTGATTAGCTGTTGCGCTCCAGCCGCAGTGCTTCCGGGGTAGCCGGCAGGCGCTCGACCGCGCGCAGCCGTTCGGGTGCCTGGTTATCGCGCCAGGCCTTGAAACGCGCCAACTCGTCGGCCACGGTTTTCAGCACCCAGCCCAGCACCGCGATGTCATCGAGGAAACCCACCCCCAGCAACCAGTCCGGGATAGCATCGATGGGGCTGACGAAATACAGCAGACCAGCCACGACAGTGACCAGCGCCTTGGGGCTGATGGCGCGGTACTCACCCCTCCACCAGGCCAGGCACAGCGACTGCAGCAGCTTCACATCTTCACGCAGTTGTCCCAGGCGCGGGCCTTTGCGCGCCACCGCGAACAGCAAGGCCGGCAACCGCCCGCGGCTGAGCAGGCGCTCGGCCAAAGGCAGGAAACGAGCAAAATTCCAGGGTGCGCTCATGGAGCCTCCGAGAGGAAAAGGTTATCCACATTTATTGTGGATAACCTTGTGAACAGGGCGAGGTTTCCGACCCCAGGTGCCTGCCAGGCAAGGGGCCCAGTCAGATCGGGCGTTTTTTACACAGTCGTTTCACGCCATGGCTACCTGCGCCGCAAACGATTTGCGTCAGAAACATCCTACTTCTTCACGCTGCATTTCTTCGGACAGTATCAGCTGTTGCTGGTTCGTCCAATCGGCACAAACGAAAACGCCCCATCAATGTGGGGCGTTTTCGACAACCAGCCAATGTTACTTGGCAGGTGCTTCTTCAGGGGCTTCGGCTTGCGGCTCGGCGCCTTGCAACTGGGCCGGGTCCTTGATGGCGATCAGTTCCAGATCGAACACCAGTACCGAGTTGGCCGGGATCAGCGGGCTTGGGCTTTGTGCGCCATAGGCCAGTTCAGCCGGGATGAACAACTTGTACTTCTCGCCGACGTGCATCAGCTGCAAACCTTCGACCCAACCTGGGATCACACCGCTGACCGGCAGGTCGATCGGGCTGCCACGCTCGACGGAGCTGTCGAATACCTTGCCATCGATCAGCTTGCCTTCGTAGTGGACAGTGACCACGTCAGTCGGTTTGGGCTGCGGGCCGTCGGCCTTCTTGACCACTTCGTACTGCAGGCCCGAGGCAGTGGTAACCACGCCTGGCTTCTTGGCGTTTTCTTCGAGGAATTTCTTGCCGGCGGAGGCGGCTTCTTCGCTGGCCTTGGCCAGGCGCTCCTCGGCGCGTTTCTGCAATGCGGTGAAGGCCTCTACCAGCTCTTCGTCCTTGATGCGTTGTTCTTTCTTGCTAACGGCGTCTTCGATGCCGAGGGCGACTGCTTTCGAATCAAGGTCTTCCATGCCTTCCTGAGCCAGGCTCTTGCCCATGTTCAGGCCGATACCGTAGGAGGCTTTCTGCGCCGGAGTCTTCAGCTCGGGGCTGCTGGCTTGTTGATCGCAGCCAGCCAGTACCAGGCCTACCAGGGCAACCGCAGCCGCCAAACGATGCTGTTTCATGCTATTTCCTTGTTCATGCGCCATAAGGGCAATCAGGGTAAAGCCGCGAGCTTAGCAGGCGGCCATGACCAATGGCTACCGGCATAGGAGCGGGTTTTCGTAAGGAAGTTCAGTCGTTAAAAGCTTCTTCATCGAAGGCTTTACAGCCATTGGCCAGTATTGACCCTTTGTGCCGGATTTGCCGTTTTTTTGTGGCCTTTTATTTCTGCGGGTTCTGAGGTCGGAAACACCAGGGCAGGCAGGCCACCGAAAACCTCAAGGATAACGCCCCTCCCGATATTCCCCCGCCACCTCCCGCAGCACCTCACCCACCCACTGCGCCGGCAAACTCATCGGCAAGGCGGCATTGCGGCAAATCCCCACCGACCCTCCCGGCTCACGCACACCCAGGTCAAGCTCGACCAGTTCGCCACGGCGCAGGTCGAGCAGCACAGCATCACGCGGCGCCACCCAGAGGCCATCGCTGCCCAGCAGGTAGCGCCGGCTCAGGGCCAGCGACAGGGTTTCCAGGCGCTGCGCCGGCATCTGGATGCCGCATTGCACGAACAGGCTGTCGGCGTGCTGGCGGATGGTGGTGCCGGCCGGCGGCAGCACCAGCGGGTAACGCCCCACCTGCCCTCGCTCCACGGGCGTGCTGGCCAGCAGCGGGTGACCCGGGCGCACCACCAGGCTCATCGACTCGCTGTACAGGTGCTCGAACGACAACCCCTGGATTTGCGGACTGTCGGTCATGCGCCCCACCACCAGCTCCAGCTCCCCCAGGTGAAGTTGACCAAGCAACTGCGCGCTGACCCCGGTGACCACGCTGATCACCAGCGCTTCATGGCGCTGATGCAGGCGGCACAGTACCTCGGGCATGAGCAGGCCTTCGACCGTGGACAGCACGCCAATGCGCACCTGCGACGGCGCCCGCGCTTCACCGCGCAGGCTGCTGACGCCATCGCGCAGCGCCTGCACACTGGGCCCGGCGTAACGCATGAAGCGGGTGCCGGCTGGGGTCAGCTCGACACCTTGGCGGCTACGCTCGAACAGGCGCGCCTCGAGCAGGTCCTCAAGCTCCTTGAGGGTCTTGGAAATCGCCGGCTGGCTGATCGACAGGATATCGGCCGCCCTGGCCAGGCTGCCCTGCCGGGCAATCTCCAGGAAGCACAGCAAGTGGCGGTATTTGATGCGGGTGTCGAGGTTCATGGCAGCAAGCTTACCGCATCGCTACTTGCGGCGTATCCGGGTCGCGCTGCTGGCGGCGGGATGACCCGAGCGGCAGTCCGAGGATCTGGCGGAAATACCGAGAAAAGCAGGCTTCGTCGGCAATTCAACAAAGCCGCGCCAGCTCGCCCACCGGGGGGGCTGCCATTGAGCAGTTCCCCTGCCGATGGCCCCACAGGTGCAGCGCCGTATTTGAAGGCGGTGCAGACTCTGTGGGAGCGGGCTTGCCCGCGAAGAGGCCGGCACAGGCAGCAAAGGGTTGTCAGGCCAAAGCCAGCTCCACCGCCTTACCCTTCATCCGTACCGGCCATACCCGCAACCGCTGCGCGCTATCCTCCAGGCACTCCCCGCTCAGCAGGCTGAAGTGCTGCTTGTAGAGCGGCGCGGCCACCACCAACTCACCTTGCACGCTGCCCACCAGCCCGCGGCCGATGATGTTGGCGCCGGAGCGCGGGTCGCGGTTTTCCACCGCGTACAGCGGCTGCGCCTGCCCCGGCAGGTAGAACAACGCCACCTGGGCCCCATCGACCCAAACCACGACCCCGGAGTCGGCCACCAGGTCTTGTGCCTGGCACACCGTCTGCCAGTTTTCCTGCGTGTTCACAGCAGCATTGGCCAGGTTCATCAGACAGCCTCCTCGACAGTTGGGATCAGGTGCAGTGGTGCAGCGGGCCGGCGTTGCTCGCGTTCGCGCACGAAGTGCACGTCCGGGTCGCCGCGTCGGTCGTTGACGAAGGTGCGGAAGCGCTTGAGCTTCTCCGGGTCGTTGAGGGCATTGGCCCATTCGCATTCATACTGGTCGACCACATGCTGCATCTGTGCTTCCAGCTCGCTGGCCAGGCCCAGGTTGTCGTCGATGATCACCTGCTTCAGGTAGTCCAGCCCGCCTTCCAGGTTTTCACGCCACACCGAGGTGCGCTGCAGCTTGTCGGCCGTGCGGATGTAGAACATCAGCACGCGGTCGATCAGGCGTACCAGGGTTTCGTCGTCCAGGTCGGTGGCGAACAGCTCGGCATGCCGTGGGCGCATACCGCCGTTGCCGCATACGTACAGGTTCCAGCCCTTGTCGGTGGCGATAACGCCGATGTCCTTGCTCTGCGCCTCGGCGCATTCACGGGTGCAACCCGATACCGCGAACTTGAGCTTGTGGGGGCTGCGCAGGCCCTTGTAGCGATCTTCCAGGCGCAGGGCCATGGCGACACTGTCCTGCACGCCATAACGGCACCAGGTACTGCCCACGCACGACTTCACCGTGCGGGTCGACTTGCCGTAGGCGTGGCCGGTTTCGAAACCGGCCTCGATCAGTTCGCCCCAGATCAGCGGCAGCTCGTGCAACTGGGCGCCGAACAGGTCGATGCGCTGGCCACCGGTGATCTTGGTGTACAGGTCGTATTTCTTGGCCACCTGGCCGATGACAATGAGCTTGTCGGGGGTTATTTCACCGCCGGGAATGCGCGGCACCACCGAATAGGTGCCGTTTTTCTGCATGTTGGCCATGAAGGTGTCGTTGGTGTCCTGCAGCGGCACCAGCGCCGGGTCCATGATCGGCTGGTTCCAGCACGAGGCGAGAATGTTGCCCACCGCCGGCTTGCAGATGTCACACCCCAGATGGCCCTTGCCATGGCGCTCGAGCAGTTCGCTGAAGGTGCGGATACCCTCCACCCGCACCAACCCGTACAACTCCTGCCGGGTGTAGGCAAAGTGCTCGCACAGGCTCTTGTCCACCGCCACGCCGCGGGCCGTCAGCTCGTGCTCGAAGACTTGCTTGAGCAGGGCCGCGCAACCGCCGCAGCCGGTCGCGGCCTTGGTGCAGCCCTTGACCGCAGCGAGGTCGCTGCAGCCGCTGTCGATCGCGGCGCACACCGCCCCCTTGCTGACGTTGTGGCAGGAGCAGATGGTCGCACTGTCGGGCAGCGCATCGGCGCCCAGGGCCGGCGCACCACCGCCTTGCGGCAAGATGAGCGCTGCCGGGTCGGCCGGCAGGGCGATGCCGTTCTGGGCATACTGCAACAGGGTGTCGTAATAGCTGTTGTCGCCGACCAGCACCGCGCCGAGCACGTGCTTGCCGCTGGCATCCACCACCAAACGGCGGTAAGCGCTGTTGGCTTCATCGATGAAGCGATAGCTGCGCGCGCCCTGGGTGGCACCGTGGGCATCGCCGATCGAACCGACATCCACACCCAGCAGCTTGAGCTTGGTCGACATGTCGGCGCCGGTGAACGCCACCGCCGCCTCGCCCATCAGCAGCCCGGCCAGGTTGCGCGCCATGCTGTAGCCCGGGGCGACCAGGCCGAACACGCTGCCGTTCCACGAGGCGCACTCGCCGATGGCGAAGATGCGTGGGTCGCTGCTGCGGCAGTGGTTGTCGATGACCACGCCACCGCGCGCCGCAATGTCCAGACCGCAGCCCCGGCCCAGTGCATCCTGTGGGCGGATTCCGGCGGAGAACACGATCAGGTCGGTTTCCAGGTACTCACCGCCGTCGAAGTTCATGCGGTAGCGGTAGGTTTCACCGGCACTGACCGACTGGGTGGCGCGTGACAGATGCACCCCCACACCCAGTGCTTCGATCTGCGCCTTCAACGCGGCACCGCCCTCGCCGTCCAGCTGTACCGGCATCAGCCGTGGGGCGAATTCCACCACGTGGGCTTCCAGCCCCAGCGACTTGAGGGCGTTGGCCGCTTCCAGACCAAGCAGGCCACCGCCGACCACCACCCCTCGGCGGGCACCGGCTGCGGCAGCACGAATGCCATCGAGGTCGTCCAGGGTGCGGTAGACCAGGCGGGCATTGCCGCTGGAGCCTTCGATCGGCGGCACGAAGGGATAGGAGCCGGTGGCCAGCACCAGTTGGTCGTAGCCATAGCGACCTTCGGCAGTGACGACTTCGCGGCGCTCGCGGTCTATCTCCAGCACGGCCTCACCCAGGTGCAGGAGCACGCCATTGGCGTCATAGAAATCGTGCTCACACAGGGCCAGGGTTTCGGCACAGCTGCCGCCGAAGTATTCGGACAGGTGCACGCGGTCGTACGCGCGTTGGCGCTCTTCGCCGAATACCCGCACCTCGAAGCGCTGCAGGGCGCCGCGACTGACCAGTTGTTCGACGCAATGGTGGCCGACCATGCCGTTGCCGACGATGACCAGTCGCTCTCGTTGCCCGCTGCTCGCTGTTGCCTTCATAAGCCGATCCTCGATCAAAAAAAAAGCGCCTGGAGCCGAAGCTCCAGGCGCCTTTGCCTGTATTCATCACGGTAGGGGGCCCGGGTTGATCGCCGTTGATCAGTGGGCTTTGTTGTATCCGAGGTTAAGCAGGGAGCGTGCCAATCGGGTTGTCTGGGATGCGTGGCTTGCCTGGGTTGCCTGTGTCGGCCTCTTCGCGGGTAAACCCGCTCCTACACTTGCGCTGGGCCCGCCCAGCCAATGCACATTCAAGGTGCACAACACCCCATCTTGGAGCACTTCAGTACACATCGCGCCGATAACGCCTGGCCTTGCTCAAGCCTTCGACATAAGCCGCAGCCGCCGCCGCATCCATCCGGCCATGCTCGGCGACGATCACCCGCAACGCCGCATCCACATCCCTGGCCATGCGCTGCGCATCGCCACACACATAGAAATACGCCCCCGCCTCCAGCCACTGCCACAGCTGCGCACCCTGCTCGAGCATGCGCTGCTGCACATAGATCTTCTCGACCTGGTCCCGCGAGAACGCCGTGTCCAGCCGCAGGTGCCCCGCCGCCTGCCAGGCCTGCAACTGCTCCTGGTAGTAGAAATCGGTCGCTGCGTACTGCTCGCCGAAGAACAGCCAGTTGTCGCCTTTTGCCCCCCGTGCCTCTCGCTCCTCGAGGAACGCCCGGAACGGTGCAATGCCGGTACCAGGGCCCACCATGATCACCGGCACGTTGTCGTCCTCGGGCAAGCGAAAGTGCTTCGACACCTGCGGGAAGATCGCCACCTTCTGCACCTGCGCACGGTCGGCAAGGAAGCTTGAACACACGCCTTTGCGTTCGCCATAACGCACCGTCGATACCGTCAGATGCACCTGACCTGGGTGCGCCAGCGGGCTGGAGCTGATCGAATAGAGCCGCGGCTGCAATGGCTTGAGCAGTTGCAGCCAGCTGGCCAGCGACAACTGCTGGGGGAAGGCGCGCAACACGTCGACCAACTGCCGGCCCCACAGCCAATCTTGCAGCTCGGCCTTGCATTCGGGCTGCAGCAAACGCTGCAGGTCAGGCGCATCGCTGGCAAATGCCTGCAGTTGCTGCGCAGTGACCTTGGCAATTTCCAGGTGTGTTTGCAGGGCTTCGGCCAATGGCATGGCGCAATGACCTTCAAGCTCGACCATCGCCTGGCCATCGAGCTGCATCAGCGTCAGCAGCTCTTCTACCAGGGCCGGGCAGTTGCGCGGCCATACGCCCAGGGCATCGCCGGCCGCATAACTGAAGCCGCTGCCGCTCAGGTCGAAGACCAGCTGGCGGGTTTCCTTGCTGGCGCCGGGGCCATTGAGCAGGCGGTTTTCCAGCACGGTGGCCATCCAGGGTTGCTGCTTGCTGAAGGCCGACACGGGTGCAGGTTCACTCGCCGATGGTGGCGCCGCGGCACTGCCCAGTGCAGGCAACAACGCTTCGAGCCAGCCGGCAAAGGCTTCGTCGAAGTCTGGCTCGCAGTCCACCCGTTGCAGTAGGCGCCGCCCTCCCAGCTCGGCCAGGCGCTGGTCGAGCTTGCGGCCAAAACCGCAGAACTGGTCGTAACTGGAGTCGCCCAGGGCCAGTACGGCATAGGGCAGCCCGTCACAGTGGGTGCCCTCCTCGCCCTGCAAGGCCTGCCAGAAGGCCGCGCCGCTGTCGGGCGCGTCGCCATCGCCAAAGGTGCTGGCGATCAACACCACACTGGCAGCGCCCTGCAACTGGCTTGGGCTGACCGCCTCCAGGCAACTGAGTTGCACGTTCAGACCGGCACCGCGCAGGCGCGCGGCACAGCGTTCGGCCAACTGCTCACCATTGCCGGTCTGCGAGGCCCACAGCACCTGATGCCATGGCGCGGTCCGTGCCGCACTGGGCGCAGTTGCAGGCTGGGCGAACAGCCCGGCCAGCAAACCGTCGACAAACAAACGACGACTGGCAGCCAACGGTGCACTTGCCGGCAGGCGGGGTACGCCCTCGGCGCGGGCCTGCTCCAGGCCCAGCAGGAAACCTTGCAGGTAATGGCGCTCTGCTTCGGCCAGCACCGGAACCGGCAGGGTGTGCAGGCCAAGCAGACGGGACAGGGTGGCGGTCGGCATGCGGACAGGCTCTACAGTGGCAGTGTTCAGATCAAGGGCGTCAATGCGCTCACCTGCGACCCGCTCCAGGGCTACGGCGCAGTGCTTGAAGGCAGGCTGCAGCGACAGCGGGTCGACCGCATCGCAGGTCGCGGCGTTGATCGCCAAGTGCTCGCCGATCAGGTCATTCCAGTGAAACGGCGCAAAACAGTTACCCGGCATGACCCGGTCACTGATGCGCGCCGGCAACACGGCGTGCCCCCGACGCGAGCGAACGGCCACCTGGTCTTTTTCAGCGACACCCAGCCGGGCGGCATCCTCGGGGTGAATCTCAAGGTAGGGGCCGGGCTCCAGTTTGTTCAGCGCCGGCACCTTGCCAGTCTTGGTCAACGTGTGCCATTGGTGCTGCACACGGCCAGTGTTCAGCACCATGGGGTAGTCATCGTCCGGCAATTCCGCTGCCGGTAACCAAGGCCGGGCGAAGAAACGCGCCTTGCCACTGGCGGTGGGAAAAGCCAGTGCCGGCCGCCCACCTTGGGCATCGAGCAAGAGCGCCTGGCTGCTGCCGTCGTTGAGGTAGCGCAGCGGGCTGCGTTGCTGTTGGCTGCCCGGCGCACAGGGCCACTGGCGCGGCTGCGCACGCAACTCGGCATAGCCGATACCGCGCAGGTCATAACCGGTTGAGGGGTTGTGGAAGCGGCGTATTTCCTCATACACCGCTTCGGCATTGGGGTAGTCGAAAGCGTCGGCATAGCCCATGGCACACGCCACGCGGGCAATGATCTGCCAGTCCGGCAAACTTTGCCCGGGCGGCTCGACAGCGCGCGGCATCAGGGTCAGGTTGCGCTCGCTGTTGATCATCACGCCCTCGCCTTCGGCCCACAGCGCGGCCGGCAGCAGGATGTCGGCGTGGCGATTGGTTTCGGTGTCGAGGAAGGCGTCCTGGGTAATGACCAGTTCGGCCTTGCGCAGGCCGTCGATCACTTGCTGGCGGTTGGCGACACTGGCCACCGGGTTGCTGCAGATGACCCAGCAGGCTTTCACTTCACCGGCTTTCATCTGCCCGAACAGGGCCACCGTACCCTCGCCGCCCTCGCTGCGCAGGCTGCCGGGTGGCAGTTGCCACTGTCGTTCGACGAACGCGCGGTCATCTTCCACCAATGCTGAGCGCTGGCCTGGCAAGCCGGGGCCCATGTAACCCATGTCGCGGCCGCCCATGGCATTGGGCTGGCCGGTCAGCGAGAACGGGCCGCTACCGGGGCGGCAGATGGCACCCGTGGCCAAGTGCAGGTTACAGATGGCGTTGCTGTGCCAGGTGCCATGAATGCTCTGGTTCAAGCCCATGGTCCAGCAGCTCATCCAGTTGTTGGCGCTGCCGATCCATTCGGCGGCCTTGATGATATCGGCCTCGGCCAGGCCGGTGATGGCGGCTACACGCTCGGGCGTGTAGTCGTCGAGGAAGGTCGGCAGTTCGTCCCAGCCTTCGGTGTGGCGGGCAATGAAGTCGGGGTTGGTGTGGCCGTTGCGATGCAGCAGGTGCAAGAGGCCGTTGAGCAAGGCCATGTCGCTGCCGGGACGCACCTGCAGAAACAGGTCGGCCTTGTCGGCGGTGGCGCTGCGCCGCGGGTCGACGACGATCAGCCTGGCGCCGGCCTTGACCCGGTCAAGCAGGCGCAGGAACAGGATCGGGTGGCAGTCGGCCATGTTGGCGCCGATCACCAGAAATACGTCGGCGTGCTCGAAGTCCTGGTAACTGCCAGGTGGGCCATCGGCGCCAAGCGAAAGCTTGTAGCCACTGCTGGCGCTGGCCATGCACAGGCGCGAGTTGGACTCGATGTGGCGCGTACGGATAAAGCCCTTGGCCAGCTTGTTGGCCAGGTACTGGGCCTCCAGCGACATTTGCCCGGACACGTACAGCGCCACGGCATCCGGGCCGTGCTGGTCGATGATGGCGCGCAGACGCTCGGCGGTGGCGGCGATGGCCTGGTCCATGCTGGTGCGCACCGGCGGCTGGCTGCGTTGCTGGCGCAGGTAGGCGTCGGCCATGCGCCCGCTGGCACTCAGTGGCAGGTGGGCGGTGAGGCCTTTGGTGCATAGGCGGCCAAAGTTGCTCGGGTGCAGCTTGTCGCCACTGATCTTGCCAACCTTGCCATCGGCAACGCTCATGACGATGCCGCAGCCAACGCCGCAGTAGGGGCAGACGCTGCGTACTTCGCTGTTGGCCATGGGCGGGCTCCTGTGGAAAACGCAAAAAGGCGCCGGCTGCCCCGGCATGCTGATGCAAGCGGGACAACACGGCGCCTTTGTCGTGAAGTGGTGAGGGCTGTCGACGTTGACAGCCCGGGATGAGGGTAGATCAGCAATTTATGGGCCAGCTATACCGGCCCTTTCGCGGGCATGCCCGCTCCCACAGGGATATCGCAAGGCCTGAGAGCGGCGCCGTACCTGTGGGAGCGGGCGCGCCCGCGAAGAGGCCTGCACAGGTTACGCACCATGCGGTGGCAAGCCGGTACCCGCTGGCGCTATGCTGGGGCAATTTCCAGCATGAGCAACTGCCCTCCCCCCATGTCCCAGGTGATCCTCAAGACCCCCGCCCAACTCGACCTGATGCGCCGCGCCGGCCAGTTACTGGCCCAGGTGTTCGCCGAACTCGACAGCTTCATCCGCCCCGGTGTGACCACGATGCAGATCAACGACCGCGCTGAGGCGTTCATCGTCGATACGCTCAAGGCACGGCCGGCAAGCAAAGGCCAGTACGGTTTCCCTTACTCGCTCAATACGTCGGTGGACCACGTGGTATGCCACGGCATCCCCAAGGTCGATGAGGTGCTCAAGGAAGGCGCGATCATCAACGTCGACATCACTTTGGAACAGGGTGGCTACATTGCCGATTCGTCGAAGATGTATGGCATCGGCAAGATCAGCGAAGAAGCCCGGCGATTGGTCGACACTACCTATGACGCGCTGTGGAAAGGCATCGAGCAGGTGCGCCCCGGAGCCACGCTGGGCGATATCGGCCATGCCGTGCAAGCCCATGCCGAGGCGGCGGGTTACAGCGTGGTGCGCGAGTATTGCGGGCACGGTATTGGCCAGCAGATGCATGAAGCGCCAGAGGTGCTGCACATTGGCCGACGTGGTATGGGCATGAAGCTGAAGCCGGGCATGGTGTTTACCATCGAGCCGATGATCAACCAGGGTGGGCGTGGGACGCGCACGCTGAAGGATGGCTGGACGGTGATTACCCGTGACCACAGCCTGTCGGCGCAGTGGGAGCATACCGTGGCGGTGACCGAGGACGGGTTTGAGGTGCTGACGCTGCGGGAAGAAGAGTGCCGCAGCTAGCCCCTTGTTGCAGAGGGGCGGAGACGATTGCATAAAGCAGAAATAAAAAAAGCGACCCTAAGGTCGCTTTCTTTTTTACTTCCGGGTGTTCAGTGGGCCCTGGAAGTGGAATATGGCGCAGCGGACGGGACTCGAACCCGCGACCCCCGGCGTGACAGGCCGGTATTCTAACCGACTGAACTACCGCTGCGCTATACATCGAGTGGTGGGTGATGACGGGATCGAACCGCCGACCCTCTGCTTGTAAGGCAGATGCTCTCCCGGCTGAGCTAATCACCCTTCGTCTCGGTGTGGCGCGCATTCTACGGAGCGCCCCGCACCCTGGCAAGCACTTTTTAAACTTTTTGCAAAAAAAACCTCTGCCCTTTCAAAGACCTAGCGTTGTCGGGCGATTCTTTCATGCATAAGCCACTGCTGGCCCTCTGACAGGGCTGGCCTCAATTCACCGCTCGGAGAATAATGCCCGCCTTATGCATTAAGGAGAGATTGCCCCTCATGTGGTTCAAGAACCTGCTGACCTACCGCCTGACCCAGGAAGTTCCGTTCGAGCCTGAAGCGCTGGAAGCCGCCCTGGCCAGCAAGCCGGCCCGCCCCTGCGCCAGCCAGGAGCTGACCACCTATGGTTTCGTCGCGCCGTTCGGCAAAGGCGAAGACGCTCCCCTGGTGCATGTCAGCGGCGAGTACCTGCTGATTGCCGCGCGCAAGGAAGAACGCATCCTGCCGAGCAGCGTGGTCAACGACGCGGTCAAGGAAAAGGTCGAAGAGATCGAGACCGAGCAAATGCGCAAGGTCTATAAAAAGGAGCGCGACCAGATCAAGGACGAAATCATCCAGGCGTTCCTGCCGCGTGCATTCATCCGCCGCTCGATGATCTTCGCTGCCATTGCCCCGCGCCTGGGCGTGATCCTGGTCAACTCGGCCAGCGCCAAACGGGCCGAAGACCTGCTGTCGACCCTGCGTGAAGTGATGGGCTCGCTGCCGGTGCGCCCGGCCACGGTGAAGATTGCGCCGGTGGCCACCATGACCGACTGGGTCAAATCGCAGCAAGCGGCCGAAGGTTTCTATGTGCTGGACGAGTGCGAACTGCGCGACACCGCCGAAGATGGCGGTATCGTGCGCTGCAAGCGCCAGGACCTGACCGGCGAAGAGATTCAGCTGCACCTGAGCACTGGCAAGGTGGTGACCCAGCTGGCACTGGCCTGGCAAGACAAGCTGTCGTTCGTTCTCGACGACAAGATGGTCATCAAGCGCCTGAAGTTCGAAGAACTGCTGCAGGAGCAGGCCGAGCAGGACGGTGGCGATGAGGCTGCGCAGCAGTTCGACGCCAGCTTCCAGCTGATGATGATGACCTTTGCCGAATTCCTGCCAGCGCTGTTCGAGGCACTGGGTGGGGAAGAGATTCCGCAAGGGGTCTGACGGGTATGAGATGCGGGTGCTGGCTTGGATCGTTTCCACCAGCACCCGCGAATGCGGTGGCGGCGGCAATGGTGAACGGCGGGTGGAGATTGGCCAGCAGGGCCGGCCCTTTCGCGGGTAAACCCGCCCCTACACGACGGCCTGCGCCCAATCACCAATGTGTGTCCACCCCCGATAGGTGTAGGAGCGGGTTTACCCGCGAATACGGTGGTGGCGGCAACGGTGAACGGCGGGTGGAAATTGGCCAGCAGGCGCGGACTTGCCCGGAAGGCCGCAGACAGGCACCATGGTGCCCACTGTGAGGACGACCTCACGACGCACCGCGTGACCACTCCGGGGACGGCCCCATCATTCAAACGATGGAGACACACTCATGTCCTGGATCATCCTGTTTTTCGCCGGCCTGTTCGAGGTCGGCTGGGCCGTCGGCCTCAAATACACCGACGGTTTCACTCGACCGCTCCCCACTGTCCTTACCGTCGGCGCCATGGTCATCAGCCTGGGCCTGCTGGGCCTGGCCATGAAGGAGTTGCCGCTGGGCACCGCCTATGCCATCTGGACCGGCGTAGGCGCAGTCGGTACGGTCATCGCCGGGATCATTCTGTTCGGCGAGTCCATGGCCCTGGTGCGGCTGGTCAGTGTGGCGCTGATCGTCTGCGGCCTTGTCGGCCTGAAAGTCAGCGCCAGCTAACCCCTATCGCAGGTGGCCGCGCAGGCGGCTGACCTGTTCGCGCAACACCTCGGGCTGCGCCGCCTCCACCGGGACGGCGGCGCCCGCCACGATGGTCACCCGCGACCACAGGCGCTTGAAGAAACCTTTGGCCGGGTCACGGCTGAAGAAGCTTCCCCACAACCCCTGCAAGGCCAGCGGAATCACCGGTACCGGCGTTTCTTCGAGGATGCGGCTGACCCCACCCTTGAAGACATCGATTTCGCCATCGCCCGTCAGCTTGCCTTCCGGGAAGATGCACACCAGTTCACCATCAGCCAGGTACTCGGCAATCCGCGCGAAGGCCCGCTCGTACGTCGCCTGGTCTTCGTTACGCCCGGCAATCGGGATGGCACCGGCGGTACGAAACACGAAGTTGAGCACCGGCAGGTTGTAGATCTTGTAGTACATGACAAAGCGGATCGGCCGGCGGATAGCCCCGCCCAGCAGCAACGCATCGACGAACGACACGTGGTTGCACACCAGCAACGCTGCACCCTCATCGGGGATGCGCTCAAGGTCTCGGTGCTGCACGCGGTACATCGAATGGCTGAGCAACCAGATCAGGAAGCGCATGGTGAACTCGGGGACGATCCTGAAGATGTAGGTGTTGACCGCGATATTGAGCAGCGACACCACCAGGAAAAGCTGCGGAATGCTCAGTTCGGCCAAGCCTAGCAGGATGATGGTGAGCACCGCCGACACTACCATGAACAAGGCATTGAGGATGTTGTTGGCAGCGATCACCCTGGCGCGCTCGTCCTCGGCCGTGCGGGCCTGGATCAACGCATACAGCGGCACGATGTAGAAGCCGCCGAACACCCCCAGGCCAACGATCGACAGCAAGATCCACCACGCCTGGCTCATGCCCAGCAATGCCAGCCAGTCGTGCGGCGCTGCTGCAGCCGGCACATCACCAGAGTGCCACCACCACAGCAGGCCGAACAGGGTCAGGCCGAAGGAGCCGAACGGCACCAGGCCGATTTCCACCTTGCGTCCGCTGAGCCGCTCGCACAGCAGCGAGCCCAGGGCGATGCCCACCGAGAACAGTGTCAGCACCAAGGTCACCACCGTGCCGTCACCGTGCAGCCAATCCTTGGCATAGGCCGGGATCTGCGTGAGGTAGATGGCGCCGACAAACCAGAACCACGAGTTGCCGACGATCGAGCGCGACACCGCCGGCGGCTGGCTCAGGCCCATGCGCAAGATCACCCACGACTGCTTGAGGATGTTCCAGTCCAGCGGCATTTGTGGCGAGGCGGCAGCCGCCCGTGGGATCCAGCGGCTGGCGAGGTAGCCGAGCACAGCCGTGCCGACCACGCCACCGGCCACCACCGTTGCGTAGCTGTCGGCCGACATCATCACCCCGGCGCCGATGGTGCCGACTAGGATGGCGAGGAAGGTGCCGGTTTCCACCAGCCCATTACCGCCTACCAGCTCTTCCTCGCGCAGGGCCTGCGGAAGGATCGAGTACTTCACCGGGCCGAACAGCGCCGATTGGGTCCCCATACCGAACAGCGCCACCAGCATCAGCGCCAGATGGTTGGTGACAAAGCCTAGCGCACCAACCGCCATGATCACGATTTCGGCCAGTTTGATTGCACGGATCAGCGCATCCTTGGCGAACTTCTCGCCAAACTGCCCACCCAGTGCCGAAAACAGGAAAAACGGCAGGATGAACAGCAAGGCGCACAAGTTGACCCAGATCGATCGGTCACCATCGCCCAGGCTGAGCTTGAACAAAATCGCCAGGATCAGCGACTGCTTGAACAGGTTGTCGTTGAAGGCACCCAGCGACTGAGTGATGAAAAACGGCAGGAAACGCCGCTTGCCGAGCAAGGTGAATTGCGAAGAGTGACTCATCGTCCTTGGTCCTGAGGGCTTTTCAATTGGAGGCTCGCCAAGCGCGCCGGGCCACAAATCTGCATGGGAAATGCGCTGACTGGCAAGTATCGGCTCAGGCCTGGCCAAGCGAGCGGCGCCATTCCAGAGGTTTGCCAGCGTAGTCTCGGGCCAGGCGCTCGATCACTACCACCGGGCTGTCGGCCGGCAGCTGCAGCAAGCGGCCATGCACCGCGTCGGCCGCTTCGACGGTCAGTGTCTCTTCGGCGTAGGCGACTACCTGACCGCACAGCGCTTTGGAAAACGGGTAGCCAAGGCTGCCACGGCTGTGCACTGACCGCCAACACGCACAGCAAGCCATGGCACCGCGTGATTTGATACACGAAGTCACAAATGATGTAACTCACGGCATATTTATCAATTCGCTCTGAGTTCCTAGAGTTTCTCCATCAGCTGCTCATCACCCAATGCACACTTGATAGAGGAACTTACAATGCCATTCATCAGCGTCCGCATCACTCGTGATGGTGTAACCCGGGAACAAAAGGCTCAGGTGATAAAAGAAATCACTGAAACGATGGAGCGCGTGCTTCATAAAGATCCGAAGTTGACGCACATCGTAATCGAAGAAGTCGACACCGACAATTGGGGTTACTCCGGTATTACAACAACCGAGTACCGAAAATAATTGTCGCCATCACAATCATGAGGCAGACAATTAAACTTAATCCATTGTAGAGAACACATCATGAGCGACTCTCAAAAGGTAATCATCGTAACTGGCGCATCTCAAGGCATCGGTGCTGGGGTGGTGAAAGGGTTCCGAGCCCTCGGCCACAAGGTGGTAGCGACCTCGCGCTCCATTCAACCATCGACCGACCCAGACATCCTGACTGTTGCCGGTGATATTGCGGATCCGGCCACTGCGGAACGAGTGGTGCGCGACGCAGTGGCCCGCTTCGGGCGCATCGATACTCTCGTCAACAACGCCGGGATTTTCGTCGCCAAGCCATTCACCAGCTATACCAAGGAAGACTATGCGCAAGTCGTTGCGACCAATATGAGTGGCTTCTTCTACATCTCCCAGCTCGCCATCGCGGAAATGGTGAAGCGTGGTAGCGGGCATGTGGTCAGCGTCACCACCAGCCTGGTTGATCATGCTATCGACGGCGTTCCGTCGGTAATGGCATCGCTCACCAAAGGTGGCATCAACGCTGCCACCAAATCGATCGCCATTGAATTTGCCAAGCGAGGCATCCGCGCTAACGCCGTGTCGCCTGGCATCATCAAAACTCCGATGCACGGCGCCGAAACTCACGATGCCCTGGGCAAGCTGCATCCCGTCGGCCACATGGGTGAGATCAACGACATCGTTCAAGCGATCCTCTACCTGGACAGCGCTTCATTTGTCACCGGCGAGATCCTGCACGTCGACGGCGGTCAAAGCGCAGGCCATTGATCGACAGTATGCTCATCACCGGCCCGTACGGGTGATGGGCAGATTCACTGTACTATCTGGCCGGGACTACCCACGAGACGACCTCGACGCCAGTTGTACTTTTCCATGCCGGTGCGCGACTCTACCGCAGAGTCCGACGCTCAGCCTCCTGCTAGGCCCTATACGGTGCAAGCCCTATGAAGCGGCATTTTGACGATCTGCAGCTGGGAAGTATCGAGCTGTTTTGCCTGTCTGCGGAAGCGGGCAGCTTTTCTGCCGCTGCTCAGCTCGCTGGTGTTACTCCGGCCGCAGTAAGCAGGTCGATCCTTCGCTTGGAAAAAAGGCTGGGCTCTCGGCTGTTCGCAAGAACAACCCGAAGCATTCGATTGACCGATGCAGGAAAGGATTTTTTCGAGCAGTGCAGCCAGGCGCTCACGCAACTGGTGGAGGCCCAGCAGGCAGTCATGGGCGCTCAAGCAACTCCGTCAGGGCGTCTTCGTATCAGCCTGCCCACGACGTATGGGCACCACCGGATCCTGCCGTTGCTTCCTAAATTTCGCGACCTATACCCTGAGGTGACCGTTGATATCCACCTCGGTAATCGAAATATCGACTTCGTTGCGGAAGGATACGACCTGGCGATTCGAGTACGAGCTCAACCTGATTCCACGATGATTGCCAGGTTGCTGGAAGATGCAAAGCTGGTTGTCGTAGCGTCTCCGCCCTACCTGGAGAAGGTCGGGGCACCGCAGGCACTGGAGGACCTGGACCAGCATGAATGCATCCAATTCGAGCTTCCGAGTAGCGGTAGGCGTATCTCTTGGCTGTTCCGAGAGAACGGCCGAGACCGTGAGGTGTTCACCGCTGGAAGCTATTCCTGTTCCGACGACGTGTTGGGCGGAGTCACACTCGCAAAAAATGGTGCCGGATTGTTCCAGACCTACAAGTTCATCGTGGAACAAGAGCTGGCTGACGGGCGACTCGTCGAAGTATTGACGCCGTTTGGCGGGCGGTCGAGGCCGTACACCTTGTTGTACCCCCACGGTCGTCATGTCCCGCAGAGGGTGCGCGCTTTTGTGGATTTTCTGGTTCAGTATCGTGAAGAGTGGGCCTCGCTCTAGCGCAGAACAGATGTTCCCCCTTTTTTCCCAGCACGCGCTCTCGATGACTTGAGCGATAACCCTACGACAGGGCCAGGTGGCCACTCCTCTTCGAGACATAAATTGCAAGGGCTGTGAAGCAGCCCGAGAACTCCCCACATTCACTCGAACGTGGCCGGTGCTGCCGAAGGGACCGCATGTGGCTTATGCTTGTGCTCGGCACCCCCACAACAAGGACGTGGTAATGCTCGCCGCCATAAAACGCTACCCGCACACCGTTCGCCTGCTGCTCACCACCACCTTCACGCTTACCGTCGCCCGCGCCCTCACCCTGCCCTACCTGGTGGTTTACCTGGCCGACAATTTCCAGCTGCCGATCAGCCAGATCGGTCTGCTGATCGGTGGCGCGCTGATCATCGCCTCACTATTGAGTCTGTATGGTGGCCATCTGGTCGACACCTTGCGCAACCACACGCTGGTCAGCGCCAGTACCCTGCTGTTCGCCCTGGCCTTCGTCGGCGCGGTCGCCAGCCGTTCGGCGCTGCCGTTCTTCTTTTGTCTGGTGTTGATCAACCTGGCCCTGGCAGTGGTCGACATCGCCGCCAAGGCAGGCTTCTGCGCGTTACTGCCGGTGGATGAGCGGGCGGAGGTATTCGCCATCAAGTACACCCTCAGCAACGTCGGCTACGCCGCCGGCCCGTTGCTGGGCGTGGCCATGCTTGAACTGAACGATCATGTGCCGTTCATCGCTTCTGCCACGCTTGGCCTGGCCATGTGCCTGGCTTATTGGCGCCTTGGCGATCGCAGCCTGCAGGCCAGCGTACCGGACAAACCCGCGGCCGGCTTCGGCCAAGTGGCGCTGGGGCTGGCGCGGGATCATCGGCTGGTGTGCTTTACCGTGGGTGGGGTGCTGAGCGCGGTGGTGTTCGGCCAGTTCACCGCCTACCTGTCCCAGTACCTGGTGGTCACCAGCAACCCGGCCGAAGCCGCACGGCTGATCGGCTATCTGGTCACCACCAACGCCGTGACGGTCATTGCCTTGCAGTACCTGATTGGCCGGCGTATCAGCCGCCAGCGCCTGATGCCGTGGCTGTTGGCCGGCATGGGCCTGTTCATCGCCGGCTTGCTGGGTTTTGCGCTGGCGGGCTCGGTACTGGCCTGGTGCCTGGCGATGCTGGTGTTCACGCTGGGCGAAATCATCGTGATTCCGGCCGAGTACATGTTTATCGACCTGATCGCACCGGAGCACTTGCGCGGGGTGTATTACGGCGCGCAAAACCTGTCCAACCTGGGGGCAGCGCTGGGGCCGGTGATGGTGGGGTTCGCACTGGTACACCTGTGGCCGGGGGCGGTCTTCTACCTGCTGGTGTTGTCGGTGATACTGGCAGGGGTGTTCTACGGGTTGGGTACCCGCAGGGGTTGATGTGGCCTGCTCCGGCCTATTCGCGGGTGAACCCGCTCCTACAACCATCGTCTGCGCTGACGAAGCGGCACTTGCGTGCCAGACTGATTGATCGGGACCGCGTTACCTTTTTGCTTCGGAGTCTTCATGTCGTTGTCCAGCGGGCTGATCGCCGTGGTCGCCCTGGCCTATATGGCCATCATGTTCGCCATCGCCTTCTATGGCGACCGCCGCAGCACGCCATTGCCGCCAAAGCTGCGTGCCTGGGTGTACAGCCTGTCGCTGGCCGTATACTGCACCAGCTGGACCTTCTTCGGCGCGGTCGGCCAGGCCGCCGAACAGCTTTGGGCGTTCCTGCCAATCTACCTGGGCCCGGTACTGCTGCTGATCTTCGCCCCTTGGGTGCTGCAGAAGATGGTGCTGATCAGCAAGCAGCAGAACATCACCTCGATCGCCGACTTCATCGCCGCGCGCTACGGCAAGTCGCAGACCCTGGCAGTGGTGGTGGCGCTGATCTGCCTGGTCGGCGTGCTGCCATACATCGCCTTGCAGCTCAAGGGCATCGTACTGGGCGTGAACCTGCTGATCGGGGCCAACGCCGATGCCACCGGCACCCGCGTGCAGGACACTGCGCTGGTGGTGTCGCTGGTACTGGCGCTGTTCGCCATCGTCTTCGGCACCCGCAGCCTGGATGTGACCGAGCACCACCGCGGTATGGTCCTGGCGATTGCCTTCGAATCGCTGATCAAGCTGCTGGCGTTCCTTGCCGTGGGCATCTTCATCGTTTTCAACCTGTATGACGGCTTCGACGACCTGTTCAGCCAGGCCCGCCAGTCGATCCACTTGCAGGACTATTGGAAAGAAACCATCAATTGGCCGTCCATGGTGGTGCAAACCGCCGTGGCGATGATGGCAATCATCTGCCTGCCCCGCCAGTTCCACGTTACCGTGGTGGAGAACATCGAACCGCAGGACTTGCGCCTGGCGCGCTGGGTATTCCCCATGTACCTGGCACTGGCCGCGCTGTTCGTGGTGCCGATTGCCCTGGCCGGACAGATGCTGCTGCCAGGCACGGTGATCTCCGACTCGTTCGTCATCAGCCTGCCGCTGGCCGAGGCGCACCCGAGCCTGGCCCTGCTGGCGTTCATCGGCGGTGCCTCGGCGGCTACCGGCATGGTGATCGTCGAGGCCGTGGCGCTGTCGACCATGGTGTCCAACGACATGCTGCTGCCCTGGCTGCTGCGCCGCAATAACGCCGAGCGGCCTTTCGAAGCGTTCCGTCACTGGATGCTTTCGGTTCGCCGGGTAACCATCGTGGTGATCTTGCTCCTGGCCTATGTCAGCTACCGCCTGCTGGGTTCCACCGCCAGCCTGGCGACCATCGGCCAGATCGCCTTTGCCGCTGTGACCCAGCTCACCCCGGCCATGCTTGGCGCGCTGTACTGGAAGCAGGCCAACCGACGCGGCGTGTTCGCCGGCCTGGCCGCCGGCATTTTCCTGTGGTTCTACACCCTGGTGCTGCCGATTGCCGCGCACAGCCTGGGCTGGTCGTTGCAATTGTTCCCTGGCCTGGCATGGCTGCACGGCAACCCGCTGAACCTGCCGATCAGTCCACTGACCCAAGGCGTAGTGCTGTCACTGGCGGGCAACTTCACCCTGTTCGCCTGGGTTTCGGTATTGTCGCGCACACGGGTTTCCGAGCATTGGCAGGCCGGCCGGTTCATTGGCCAGCAGACCAGCGCGCGACCCAGCAGCAAACCGCTGCTGGCGGTGCAGATCGACGACCTGCTGACCCTGGCCTCGCGCTTTGTCGGTGAAGAGCGCGCACGGCAGAGCTTCATCCGCTTTGCCTACCGCCAGGGCAAGGGCTTCAACCCTAACCAGAACGCCGACGGCGACTGGATCGAGCACACCGAGCGCCTGCTGGCCGGCGTACTCGGTACCTCGTCGACCCGCGCGGTGGTCAAGGCGGCCATCGAAGGCCGCGACATGCAGCTGGAAGACGTGGTGCGCATCGCTGACGAAGCCAGTGAGGTGCTGCAGTTCAACCGCGCCCTGCTGCAAGGCGCCATCGAGAACATCAACCAAGGCATCAGCGTGGTCGACCAGAACTTGCACCTGGTGGCCTGGAACCGCCGCTACCTGGAACTGTTCAACTACCCGGACGGACTGATCAGCGTTGGGCGACCGATTGCCGACATCATCCGCTACAACGCCGAGCGCGGCCTGTGCGGCCCTGGCGAAGCACAGGTGCATGTGGCGCGGCGGCTGCACTGGATGCGCCAGGGCCGCGCGCACTCCTCCGAGCGACTGTTCCCCAATGGCCGGGTGATCGAGCTGATCGGCAACCCGATGCCGGGCGGCGGCTTTGTCATGAGCTTCACCGACATCACCCCGTTCCGCGAGGCCGAGCAGGCACTGCGCGATGCCAACGAACGCCTTGAGCAACGCGTGGCAGAGCGTACCCAAGAGCTTTCGCAGTTGAACCAGGCGCTGTCCGAAGCCAAGAGCCAGGCCGAAGCGGTGAGCAACTCCAAGACCCGCTTCCTGGCCGCCGTCAGCCATGACCTGATGCAACCTTTGAACGCCGCACGACTTTTCTCTGCCGCATTGTCGCAACAGGCCGAGGGCATGAACGAAGAGGCCCGGCAGCTGGTACAGCACATGGACAGTTCGCTGCGCTCGGCTGAAGAGCTGATCAGCGACCTGCTGGACATCTCGCGCCTGGAAAACGGCAAGATCACCCCGGATGCCAAACCCTTCGCCCTCAACGAACTGTTCGACACCCTGGGCGCCGAGTTCAAGCTGCTGGCGGCCGAGAAGGGCCTGGAGTTCCGCCTGCGCGGCAGCCGCCTGCGGGTGGACAGCGACATGAAACTGCTACGCCGGGTGCTGCAGAACTTCCTCACCAATGCCCTGCGCTACGGCAAGAGCCCGATCCTGCTGGGCGCGCGCCGGCAGGGCGAGCGTTTGTGGCTAGAGGTCTGGGACCGTGGCCCGGGCATTGCTGACGACAAGCTGCAGGTGATCTTTCAGGAGTTCAAGCGCCTGGACAGCCACCAGACCCGTGCCGAGAAGGGGCTAGGCCTGGGCCTGGCGATCGCAGACGGCCTGTGCCGGGTGCTGGGGCACCCGCTGGAGGTGCGCTCATGGCCGGGCAAGGGCACGGTGTTCCGCGTCAGCGTACCGATTGCCCGCCAGGCCGCCGCAGCGCCAAGCGCCCCGGTGGAACAACAGGGCGGCCAGCCTCTGGCCGGGCTGCAAGTGCTTTGCGTGGACAACGAAGACAGCATCCTGATCGGCATGAACAGCTTGCTGAGCCGCTGGGGTTGCCAGGTATGGACCGCGCGCAACCAGGCCGAATGCGAAGCCCTGCTGGCCAAGGGCATGCGCCCGCACCTGGCATTGGTGGACTACCACCTGGACGACGGCGAGACCGGCACCGGGCTGATGGGCTGGCTTCGAGCACGGCTGGGTGAGCCGGTACCCGGTGTGGTGATCAGCGCCGACGGCAGCAAGGAAACCATCGCACGGGTACACGCATCAGGCCTGGACTACCTGGCCAAGCCGGTCAAGCCGGCGGCCTTGCGCGCCCTGCTCAATCGCCATCTGAGCCTGGCTCAGTAACCGCTACCTCGGGCAGCGCCTCGTCGGACAGCGCCCGCTCCAGCAAGTCTGCCGGCAAGCTCTTGCTGGCACGGGCGCCCAGAAGCTTCAGCTGCTCGCTGCGGCTGACCAGGTTGCCACGCCCTTCGCACAGCTTGTTGCGCGCTGCGGCATAAGCCTTGTCCACCTGCTGCAAGCGGTTGCCCAGCTCATCCAGATCCTGGATGAACAGCACGAACTTGTCGTAGAGCCAGCCGGCGCGCTCGGCAATTTCGCGGGCGTTCTGCCCTTGACGTTCCTGCTTCCACAGGCTGTCGATGACCCGCAGGGTCGCCAGCAACGTGGTAGGGCTGACAATCACGATCTGCCGGTCGAAGGCCTCCTGGAACAGGTTCGGCTCGGCCTGCAGGGCCGCTGAAAAGGCCGCCTCGATGGGCACGAACAACAACACGAAATCCAGGCTGTGCAGGCCTTCGAGGCGGCTGTAGTCCTTGCTCGACAGGCCTTTGACGTGGCTGCGCAGCGACTGCACATGCTGCTTGAGCGCAGCTTCGTCGTTGCCGGCAACGAACTGCTGGTACGCCGTGAGGCTGACCTTGGCGTCCACCACCACCTGCTTGTTGCCGGGCAGCATGATCAGCACATCCGGCTGGAAACGCTCGCCGTCGGCGCTTTTCAGGCTGACCTGGGTCTGGTATTCGCGCCCCTTTTCCAGGCCGGCATGTTCCAGCACGCGTTCGAGAATCAGCTCACCCCAGTTGCCCTGGGTCTTCTGGCCCTTCAAGGCCTGGGTAAGGTTGGTGGCTTCGTCGGACAGACGCAGGTTGAGCTGTTGCAGGCGCTCCAGCTCCTTGCCCAGCGAGAAGCGCTCGCGGGCCTCTTGTTGGTAGCTTTCCTCCACGCGTTTTTCGAAGGCATGGATGCGCTCCTTGAGCGGGTCGAGCAACTGGCCCAGGTGTTGCTGACTGGTCTGGGCGAAGCGCTGTTCGCGTTCGTCGAAGATTTTGGTGGCCATGTCGGCGAACTGGGCGCGCAAGGTGTCACGGGCCTCCTGCAGGTCTTCCAGGCGTTGCTGGTGGCTTTCCTGCTGTTCACGCAGTTCTGCGTCCAGGCGCGCGGTTTGCGCTTCCAGGCGGCGCAGTTCGGCTTCGCGGTTGGCGCGCTCAAGGCTCCAGGCGTGGGCGGCGTCACGGGCATTGTCGCGGTCGATCTGCAGCAGCTCCAGCTCACGGCCTTGAGCAGCCAACTGGGCCTGTTTGACGGCGTTGGCCTCACTGAGGTCGCTGACCTCGTCGCGGCTGGCGTCCAGTTGCGCCTGCAGACCGGCCTGGGCCAGCTGGGCAGCGTTGAGGCGCTCTTCGAGCAAGGCCTGCTCACCTTGCCGTGCGCCCTGGCGGCGCTGCACCTGCATGACCCACACCAGGCAGGGTATTGCACCTGCCACCAAGCCCAGCAGAATGCTGGCCAGATCCACTGTCATGCTAACCCCGAACGCTCTGATGCAAATTGAGTGCAGCTTATCAGCCTGACTGGCGTGTTGCCTGCATCGGCCTCTTCGCGGGCCTGCCCGCTGCGCAAGCCTGAAGGCAAAGCCCCCACGGTCGCCCGTAGGAGCGGGTTCACCCGCGAAGAGGCCGGCCCTGCTGGCCAATCTCCACCCGCCGTTCACCGTTGCTGCCGCCACCGTATTCGCGGGTAAACCCGCTCCTACCACGGTGATGGACACACATCGGGGATTGCTCGCAAAAGGGCCCGCACAGGCAACGAAGCTCAGGCAGGAAACCACTGTCGCAGCAACCGCCGCGCTTCCTGCGAGCCCTGCCCTGCGGCAAGCTCAAGCCAATAGCGCGCCTGCTCCGGCTCGTTTTGCCGACACAGCCGAGCGTACTCCAACTGCGCCCGACGATCCCCTGCGCGGGCTGCCTGACGCAGCAGCTCATGGCCAATACGCCGGTCGCGGGCATTGCCACAGTCGCGGCACAGCATCTGCCCCAGGCGGCTCTGCGCCACAACCACACCTTGGCGCGCCGGCTGCTTCAACAGGCGCCCGGCCAGGTGCTTGACCTGAGGTTTATCGCCCAGGCGCGGGCTATCGAGCAACCACAGGGCCACTTTCAGGGAAAAGCGTTTGGCGGGAGGTGCAAGTGTCGATGCAACGGGGCTGGCGAGGTGTTTACCGCGAAACTTCATGAGCAACAGGTTTTGGTAACTCGAAAAGCGCGCCACTCTACTCTTTTTTTTTCACCCTGGCCTGTCGATTTCTGGAGTATTGAAAAAAAATTCAATGATCTTTTCTTGACGTTTCCAGGAGGATGACCAACCGGTCTTTTGGAGCATGGGGATTGTCGGACAGTTCATCCCGTTGCTGGCACGCCCGTGCTAGAGCAAGCGCTCGGGACAATCCACAGTTCCTGTGGATAACTCGGTGGACAACCCCCTATCACACCCCTCAAACCCCCGTGAATTGGGGGCTTTGGTCAAACTGACGATTTTTTCACCAGCTAAAAATAGTGTTTTTTTTCATTGACTTAACCACGCAGTCAAGGCATTGGCGAGGCTGCCGGGTGGTGTTATCAAGCCGTTACAAGCGCTGCCCCGAATGTGAACAAGTGCACCATAAACCTTCATTTCCGTGCACGAAAAGGACACATCGGCCCGCATAAAGGCCATTTACCCCCTCTTCACAGCAGCGAGAATTCGCGCCATACTGCGCGGCTCACTTGAACACACATACTGCTTGCCAAACACCTGCACTTCCGGTAAGGTGCCCCTCGTTAGTACCAAGCTGAAAGTCAATTTTGGCCGCAAGCGTCCTTGCAGACTTGTTCCCCCCAAGAGCAGTTCTGCTGAAACAAGGACCGGCCCATTCAATGATTCACTCGCCAGCACTGCGCTGCGCAAGCATGAATCACATGACAGATTGATCAGGATCCCACCTCGACGGCCTAGAACCTTGGCCTCGGCGTGCTGCCTGCCTTCCGAAGTACCTACCAGTCAGCCCAAGCGCCTACATTTGATTGCGCCCCCTCTGGCTGCCCTGTTCCAGTCAGGTTCGTTCGTCCCTTAATAAAGGCGTCACTGGAACGTTTCTATCATGCACGGATCTTATCCCCGTGTTTAAAGCAGGAACCTCCAACAATATGCAAACTCATCATCAGATTCAGGCTGCCATTGGCACCCTCTCCCAGGCCTTCTCGCCGTTGAAGTGCCTTATCGTTGCCCCACGCAAGGGCAGCTTCAGCTTTACCTTGGTAGACGAACACGGCGTTGCCTGCCACACCGAACGCCTGTACCACGAACAGTACAGCCGCAGCGAACCGCTGCAGGCGGTGATCGCCAGGACTCGTCAGTCGCTTACCGCGTGACCGGCGAATGCCGGGGTATTCAAGCGCTGAATCATCCAATCGCAAGACTGCCTGAACGCTCCTGGCGTAATTGCCTTAGGGCATATGGCCCGGAGCATCAGGCAGTAATCGATTTAAAAACAGCTCTTTACACCACGATTATCACACTACACTTCAACTCGAGCGGTGCTTTCCGCTCCCGGCGGGCCTGATCATTCACCAGCTGCCAAGCTCCAGCGCCCGTCCGGCCCTTACCTGCTCGAGGGCATCATGGGTATTGCGGCGAATGAATTGTGTCAGTATGTGATCCGACCCACCCTGGTCTACCTGAACCGTCACTGCGCCAGCGCCGAAGCCTTGTTACTGGGCATCGCCGCCAGTCAGTCAGCCCTCGGCTCAGCCCTGCATGACCGGCGCGGGCACGGCCTTTACCGTATCGGCGAGCAACGTCACCAGGCGCTCTGGGACGAATACCTGGCCCGTGATCCCGACCTAGCCAGCCTGATTCGCGGCCTGGCCAGCCAGCACGCCTTCCTTGGTGGCCCGCACCTGGAGCTCACCGTCAACCTGCGCTATTCCACTGCCATTGCCTGGATGCTCATCGAAGAGCAGGCCACACCATTGCCTGCGGCGGACGATCTACTGGCACTGGCGCGGATCTGGCGACAGATTTTCAACCCCCAGGGTCGCCTGCGCGACTTCACCCACGCCTGGCATGCCTGCATAGATCAGAAATTGCCACAGGCATCTTGAGACGCGTCCTACAACTATACCGGAAAAAAGGGAATTTTGGTCGGATTGTCCTACAAAACCGCTCTAACTCCTGCGATTGAGCCTATAGCGCGGCGCGTGATTTGTTGGTAGCTTTTCGCCCCGGAGATCCCAAGGAGTTTTCTAATAATGAAAAAAGTAATGCTCAAAACCTCCCTCGGCTTAGCCGTTGCGCTTGCTTCCAGCCAACTGCTCGCCAGCGGCTTCGCGCTCAACGAACAGAGCATCAGCAGCATGGGGACAGGTTTCGCGGGACGTTCTTCTTCTGCCGAAGATGCCAGTACCGTATTCGGCAACCCGGCCGGCATGTCCCGCCTCAAGCGCGAACAGTTCACCGTGGGCGGCGCTGCCGTCATCGCCAAGACCGACATATCGGGCCCAGGCAGCAACCTCGGGGGGGAAACCGATGGTGACATGGTGCCTGTCGTTGGCGTACCCATGGGTTACTACGTCAAGCCGATCGATGACCACTGGAGCGTCGGTTTCGGTGTCTACGTACCGTTCGGCCTGGTAACCGACTACGGCAGCGATGATGCCGCGCGCTACTGGGGTAAGAAGAGCCACGTACAGGTTGTCACCTTCCAGCCGACTGTCAGCTATGCCTTCAACGACAAGGTCTCGATCGGTTTTGGCCCGACCATCAACCGCATCGAAGGGGAACTGGGCTCGAGCCTGATCAACCCGTTCACCCCGGGCCGTAACGACGGCGAAGTGAAGATCAAGGGCGACGATACCGCCGTTGGCTACAACATCGGTATTCTGGTCCAGGCCACCGACCGCACCCGTGTCGGTCTTACCTATCACTCGATGGTCGACTACAAGCTCGAGGGCAAGACCCGTGTCAGCACCCCGCTGATCGGGCCATTCAATGGCAACAAGTTTGACGCCAGCCTGAAGATCAAGACGCCTGAATCCGTCGACCTTTCGGTTACCCATGAACTGGACGACCAATGGACCCTGTACGCAGGCAGCACCTGGACGCGCTGGAGCCGCCTGGAAGACATCACCGTGCAGAACGATGTGCCGGTGCCACTGGCAGGTTCGGCGTTCCAGACCATCACCGAAGAGCAGAACTGGCATGACACCTGGGCTCACGCTATTGGTGCATCCTACAAGGTCAACAAGGAGTGGGTACTGCGTACCGGCTTCACCGTCGACCAGTCGCCAACCAACAACCACGATCGTTCGCCGCGCATCCCGACTGGCGACCGCAAGGTGTTCAGCCTGGGTGCCGGCTGGAGCCCGAACGACGACATGACCATTGACGTCGCCTACTCCTACCTGTGGGAGGAGGACACCAAGGTCAATCAGGTCAGCGCGACCAAAGGCAGCTACCAGGCCAAGTACGAGAACAGCGCTCACGGTATCGGTGCATCCCTCACCTACCGCTTCTGATTCTTGCGCGTCACATGAAAACCGCCTTCGTGGCGGTTTTTTTTCATGCCTGCAGTTGCCAGCTGTCGCCCAGGCACTCGCGCAGATAGTCCATGAAAACGCGCACCTTGGTGGTCATGGCAAAGCGATCGGCCAGGCACAGGTAGATGTCCATGGGCTCGGTCTGGGCGTAAGCCTGGCTGCTGTCGCAGTATTCGAACAGCGGCACCAAGGCGCCCGAGGCCAGGTGTGGCCGCACAATGAACTCGGCCAGTCGGGTGATGCCACCATCGTGCAGGGCCATCTGGGTCAGGGCATCGATATCGTCGCTGATCAATACACTGCCGAATTCCGCCTCGAAACGCAGGCCGTCCCGTATGAAGCCCCAGCGCAGGAAGCGGCCATCCACCGGGTAGCGAAACACAAGGCAACGGTGCCCGCGCAAGGCCTCGGGCGTGCCAGGTACGCCAGCACTTTGCAGGTAGCCAGGTGAGGCACAACAAATGAACGGAATGCGGGCGATGCGCCGGGCCAGCAACTGGTCTTCGAGCTGCGGCGCAATGCGCAGGCTCACGTCAACGTCTTCACGGGCATGGTTGACCCGACGATCAGTCGTTACCAACTCTATCGAAAGTAAGGGGTAGCGGGCACTGAAAGCAGGTATCAACGGTGCCAGCACATGGCGCCCGAAGGCAGAGGTCGAGGCAATGCACAACCGCCCCTGAGGCTCGCTGTCGGGTGTTGTCACTGCCTGTTCGGCCAGGACCAGATCACGCTCGATGTGCTTTACACGCTCGTAATACTGAGCACCAGAGGGCGTCAGGGCCATGCTGCGTGTGGTTCGGCTGAGCAGACGCACTTGCAGGTGGCCTTCCAGCCGCGCCAGATTCTGGCTGACGGCTGCCGGGCTAAGGCCGATGTTACGGGCGCCAGCGGCAATGCTACCGGCCTCGACCACCTTGATGAAGCAGCGGATGGCATTGAGCAGGTCCATGGTGAGCTCTTGGATTCGTAATGATTTCTTTATAAAGAACTCAATGCTGCGGGTCTACAGCTGCAGGCGTGCACGTTGCTAATCTGCGCTTCCACTCAGCTTTCAGGAGTTCGCATGAGCAACCTTTCCCGGTCGCGCGGTCGACGCAAATTACACCCGGTCGCTACCCCCTACGTTTTCGCGTTCTTCATGTCGTCGATCATGGCGCTGTTGATGTGCTTTGTGATCACGGCTGCCAATGCCGGGATTACCCCGGAGTATCTGGGCAATGTGCTCAAGGCCTATCAGCTGGCGATGCCGGTGGCATTTGTGTGTGTGCTGGTGGTCCGGCCGGTGGTGATGCGGCTGGTGGCGATTACCGTGCATGCACGGTGAAGTGGCCTGCAGCCAGCCACTTCCTGTTTTTGATCTTGATCTTCACGACTTCAGGAGACCTGCGCTCGGCCTCCTGAAGTCGCAATCTGCATCGCCTGAACTGCCTCGCACTTAGAAGCGGAAGTCGCAGCAAGATCAGCCTGGTTACTGCTGTGAGGCAATGGCCTTTTCGATAGCGGCGCGGAATGCGGGATCATCCGGTTTGGTCAGGCTGGAGAAGTTACCGATCACCTTGCCCTTGCGATCGACAACATACTTGTAGAAATTCCACTTCGGCGCACTGCTCTGGCTGGCCAGCTCCGCGAACAGCGGTATCGCATCCTTGCCCCGCACCGCCTGCGTCTTGGTCATGGTGAAGGTGACGCCGTAGTTGGCATAGCAAACCTTGGCAGTCTTCTCACTGTCGGCGTCTTCCTGCTTGAAGTCATTGGACGGCACGCCGAGCATTTCCAGCCCTTGCTCGTGATATTCCTTGTACGTCGCCTCAAGCCCCTCGAACTGCGGGGCAAAACCGCAATAACTGGCAGTGTTCACCACCACGAGCGGCTTGCCGGCAAAGCGTTCGCACAGCTCGACCTGCCCCTTGCCGCGCAATTCCGGCAGGCTGCCCTGCAACAACGCCGGGCAATCTGCTGCCCAGCTCGATGTACTGGCAAGCAGGGCCAGCACTGGCACCGTCAACCAATGTGCACGCATGACTCGTTTCTCCCGCATGACAACCCTTGAGCTTGCAGGGTAGCGCCTAACACACACTCATGCCCAGTTGCATCAGCGCCATCCCTCCCTGATGCCAGCCCCACCACACCAGTGCCAACAGCAACAGCGCGGCAACCGCCAACAGCCCGCGGAGCAGGTAGCGGTTCATGCTGCCTGGGCCTGAAGGCGTGCAACCGGGCGTTCGCGCACCGGCCAGTTAAGGGCAGCAGCCAGCAAGCTGAGCAGGATGGATATCTGCCAAACCAGGTCGTAGCTACCGGTGCGGTCATACACCACCCCACCCAGCCACCCCCCCAGGAACGCGCCCAACTGATGGAACAGGAACACGATACCGCCCAGCATGGACAGGTTACGCACCCCGAACACGGTGGCCACGGTACCATTGGTCAACGGTACCGTGGACAACCACAGCAGGCCCATGGCAATACCGAACAGATAAGCACTGAACTCGCTCACCGGCGCCCACAGGAACAGCACGATCACCACCGCGCGCAGCAGGTACAAACCGGTCAGCAGGCGCGGCTTGGACATGCGCCCGCCCAACCAGCCAGCGGTGAAGGTTCCGACGATGTTGAACAGGCCGACCAGCGCCAGCACTGTCGTACCGGTGGTCGCAGCCAGGTGCTGGTCAACCAGGTAGGCCGGCAGGTGCACGCCAATGAACACGACCTGGAAGCCACAGACAAAAAAGCCCAGCGCCAGCAACCAGAAGCCGGAGTGCGTGCACGCCTCGCGCAGCGCCTGGCCCAGGGTCTGCTCGGCACCGTGACTGGGTAACGGGCGATCGCGCAGCAGGCCGACGAAAGGCACGATGAACGCCACCATCAGCCCCAGCACCAGCAACGCTGCCGACCAGCCCAGCCACTGAATCAGACCAAGAGTGCCCGGCAACATGGCGAACTGGCCGAATGACCCGGCGGCGCTGGCGATCCCCATGGCCATACTGCGTTTTTCGGCCGGCACAGCACGCCCGACCACACCGAGGATGACCGAGAACGACGTGCCGGACAGGCCAATGCCGATCAGCAACCCCGCACTCAGCGATAACGACCAGGCCGAATCAGCCATGCCCATCAGGATCAAGCCGACGGCATAGAGAATACCGCCGATGATGACCACCCGCGCCGCGCCAAGCCGGTCGGCCAAGGCGCCAGCGAACGGCTGCGCCAGCCCCCAGATCAGGTTCTGCAGGGCAATGGCGAAGGCAAACACCTCACGCCCCCAGCCAAAATCAGCACTCATCGGCGCCAGGAACAGGCCGAAGCCGTGTCGTACGCCCAAAGACAGCGCCAGTATCAAGGCCGCCCCCACCAATACCCATCCGCTGGTTCGCCACACCGAAGTCATTTTCGTTATCTCCCGCTCATCGCAAGGTTTTGCGGGTATATACCCGCTTATAGTCGTATCGATTCAGGCCAGTTGTTTCAGCAGTCGCACCAGCTCATCCCGCTGCCCCACCCCGAGCCGTTCAACCAGCTCTTTCTGCGCCTGCTCCCAAGCTGGGTGGGCAACGTGCAACAGTTGCTTACCCGCTGCGGTCAACAGCACCACGCGGTTACGCTGGTCGTCGCCATCGCCCAGTGCTACCAGCCCATCCGCCTCCAGCACACGCAGATTACGGCCCAGGGTACTGCGCTCAAGTCCCATGGCTTCAGCCAGGACTGTGATGCTGGGTCGGTCGAGCCGTTGCAGGTGACGCAGCAGGGAAAACTGGGCGACATTGACCCCGAAGCCGGCAAGGGCTTCGTCGTAATGCCGGCTCACCCCGCGGGCGGCACGACGCAGGTGGGTACAGATGCATTCACTGGTCAGCATGGATACGTGTATATACCCGCATACTGACTGTTGCAAGAAGTTTCACAAGGGGTGAGAAGCGTCAGTCCGGGTTCAAGCGCCTGCGGATCGGCTCGAACTCAACCGTGGCCTTGCGCGCCAGGGGGTCTGGCGCGCCCTGCTCGACCGCCTGCCAGTAGCGCCACGGCACCTTCGCCGCGCCCAGTTCGTAGTCCATGCCATCCCAGTTGTCTTCACGGAAGCTATAGAACGCCCAGTGCAACCGGTTGCGATCCAGCACGACGAGTACATCTTCAAGATACTGCCGACAACCCGGCAACCTGCGCATGCAGCCAAACTCTCCCACCACCAGGCGAGAACGCGGCAGCCCCATGGCTTCGGCCCATGCCAGCGGCTGGCGCAGGTAGCGTTCGACGCGTTGCCCATCCCACAGCTGGGTCTGCCCGGCAAAAGGTACGGGGCCTGGATAGGCGATGGGATGCTTGCGCGCCATGTTCGGCGCACTGGTAGCGGCATAGGGCTCATACATGTGCACGCTGTACAGCACTCGCGCGTCTTCCAGCGGCGCCGGCCAGTAGCCGAACGCGTCTGCGCCAGCATACCAGCCAGCATCGACCATGATCGGCGTGTCAGCGTCTTCTTCGCGAATGGCCGCTATCAGTTGCCGGTACAGCAAGGGCAGATCGCGCGCACCGCCCTGCGCTTGCGCATACCACTGCTGCATCTGCCCGAGTTCGGCATGTTCATCCAGGCCACCCTGTTTCTCCGGTGCTGGCTCATTGATCAGGTTGTAGGCCGCGATGGCCGGATGACTTTTCAGTTCGCGCGCCATATCTCGCCAGAACGCCGCAGCCTGGGACCAGTAGCGTTTGTCTTGCCACAGGCGATCATCGAACTGGCCCTGGTTGTTTTGCGACCAGCGCATACCCGGTAGCGAGAGTGGCGCGATGACCACCTTGAGCCCCGCCTGGTGCGCCCGGTCGAGGGTGGCACGCAGCACCGCCAGGTCGGCTTCGGGCAGGCCGTCATAGGTATCGGCGCTGCCGAGGAGGAAATCACGTTTCACCGGTTGCCATTTGTCGTACGACAGCCGCACCCAGGTAGCGCCGTACCCCCTCAGGGCATCGAAGTAGGCCTGATCGGGTGGCAGCCGGTTGAAACTGTTGCCGCCGTGGCGTGGGGTGTCCCAGAACGCCATGAGATCTGCAGCAGTGGCTGGGAGGGTGGACAGGACCAATAGACTGGCAAAGATCCAGTGACGCACGGGAAGCCTACCTGATTGCTGGGGGGAGGCTGAGGATACGCCGACAAGCAAGAGGCAGGCGCTACCGGACCGTTTCTGGAAGTTACTGGCCCCCTCCCCCCCTATGGCCTGCTGCGAAAGCACTGCAAAGCGGCCCCGAAAGGGCCGTCCAGCTCAAAGCCCCAGCGCCAAACCGAGTACGACGGCCAGCTCCAGCAGCTCCAGCAACGCACCGGCGGTATCACCGGTGGTCCCGCCCAGGCGCCGGCACATCAGATGCCGCAACCAGGCAAACACCGCCAGCGCCAGCAGCACGCTCCATCCGCCCAGGAAGAGGCAGAACAGCCCACAAACCAGCAACACCCACCCCGCCGCGCACCGGGGCATATGTTCGGCCAACGCCTGGCCCAACCCGCCAGGTCGCACATAAGGTGTACAAAGGAACAGACCCAACATAGCCGCCCGCCCGATTAACGGCGCCAGCAGCAATTGCGCCCCGACGCCCTGCCCGACCAGCACCCACAATGCGCAAAACTTCAGCAGCAACACCAAGACCAGGGTGACCACGGCTATCGGCCCACTGCGCGGGTCTTTCATGATCAGCAAGGTGCGTTCACGGTCGCCGAAACCACCTAGCCAGGCGTCGGCACTGTCCGCCAGGCCATCCAGGTGCAAGGCACCACTGAGCAGTACCCACAACGTCAGCAGCAAAGCCGCGTGCAGCGGCGGCGGCGTGCCCTGAAGCAGATGGCTGGCCAACCACAGCAGCAAGCCGAACAGCAGCCCGACCAGCGGGTAGTACAGCAGCGAACGCCCCACCTCACGCGGTGCCGGCATGCCCGGCAGGCTAACCGGCAGGCTGCTGAGAAACTGCAAGGCGATCCAGAACGGCAACATCTCAGGGTGCCTCGACCAGTTGCCCATCGCCACCCGGCACCAGCCGCATCAACGCGCCATGGCCAACCTCGACCTGCAGCAACTGCTCCCTGGGCAAGCCACGGGCACGGGCCAGTAACAGCCGCATCACGCCACCATGGGTCACCAGCAGCACGCGCTTGCCGGCATGCTGAAGGCGCAAACGCTCGACAGCCGCCAGCACCCGTTCGGCAAACGCCTCGACCGGCTCGCCATTGGGCGGTGTGAAGGCGTAAGGGTCGGCCCAGAAACGGCCCAGTGCATCGGCCTGGTGCTCCATGATCTGCGCGGCACTTTGGCCCTCCCAATCACCGAAGTGCAGTTCCTGCAGGGCGGGCTCACGCTGCACTGGCAGGTTCAACTGCGCACCCAGCTCATCGGCGAAACGCCCACAGCGCTGCAGCGGCGAGCTGACCAGCACCTGCCATGGACCGGCGTCGGCCACGGCGCGGCGCATCTGCACCCAGCCCTTGTCGGTCAAGGCATCATCAAGGCTGCCACGCAGGCCGCCCTGTTCCGTTTCACCATGGCGCAGCAAGTCGAGGATCATGCCGGGCGGTCCGCCACCGCGGCCTCGGCAAAGGTCGCCATCTGCCCATGCAGCGCACAGGCCAGGCGCAACAGCGGCACCGCCAGGGCAGCGCCACTGCCCTCACCCAGACGCAAGCCCAAGGCCAGCAAGGGTTCGGCCTGCAGCGCAGCAAGCAAGGTCTTGTGGCCGGGCTCAGCGCCCTGGTGAGCGAACAACAACCAGGCCCGACACTGCGGGTTGAGGCGCACTGCCACGAGCGCAGCGACACTGCAGATAAAGCCATCCACCAGCACCGCGACACCCGCCTGCGCGCAACCGAGGTAGGCACCGGCCAACGCCGCGATCTCGAAACCGCCAACACAAGCCAGTGCCTGCAACGGGTCTTCAGCGCGCAAGCCATGCAGTCGCAGCGCCCTCTCGATGACTTCGGCCTTGTGCTGCACCCCGGCGTTGTCCAGGCCGGTGCCTGGGCCGCTCAGCGCCGACGCCGGGCACCCTAGCAGAACACTGGCCAAAGCGGCGGCGGCGGTGGTGTTACCAATGCCCATCTCACCACCGATGAACAGCTGTGCGCCCTGTTCGGCAGCGCGCTGGGCACTGTCGCGGCCGGCCTGCAAAGCCGCTTGCAGCTGGTTTGCGGTCATCGCGGGTTGGCGGGCAAAGTTGGCAGTACCGGTGCCCAGGCGCAGATGGCGCACGCCGGGCAGCTCCAGCTGCGCGTCAATGGTGCCCAGGTCGACCACGTCCAGGCTGGCCTGCAGCTGCCGCGCCAGCACACTGATCGCCGCGCCCCCGCCGACGAAGTTACATAGCATCTGCCCGGTCACCGCCTGCGGATAGGCCGAGATGCCCTCTTCGACCACGCCGTGGTCACCGGCAAAAATGCTGATGGCTACCTTATCCAGCGTTGGCCGTTCAAGCCCCTGAAGGCCAGCCAACTGAATGGCCAGCTCTTCAAGTTGGCCAAGCGAGCCAGCAGGTTTGGTCAGTTGCTGCTGACGGGCGCGGGCCTGGTCCATGGCGGCGTTGTCGAGGGGTTGGCAGGCGTCACGCCACCAGGCTTGGGTCATAGTGCAGGTCCTTTGAGGATTAAGGGCAGGCCGGCCACGGTCAACACGACACGCTGACAGCGTTCGGCCACGGCCTGGTGCAGCCAGCCGGCCAGGTCGACATAGCGCCGGGTCAGCTCGCCCATGGGTACGACGCCCAGGCCGGTTTCGTTACTGACCAGGATAAGGGTGCCAGGTAACTGCTCCAGGCACGCCAGCAGGGCATCACGCTCCTCGGCCAGGCGCTGGTCGTCGTCCAGCATCAACAAATTGGTCAGCCACAGGGTCAGGCAATCCACCAGCAGGCAGCGCCCTTCGGCCGCCTCGGCGCGCAGTACCGCAGCCAGGGCCAAGGGCTCTTCGATCAACCCCCAGTCATCCGGCCGACGCTGGCGATGCAGCAACACACGTTCGTTCATTTCACCATCCAGCGGCTGGCTGGTGGCGATGTAGGTCACCGGCAAGCCGCTGGCACTGGCCAACTGTTCAGCCAGGCGGCTTTTGCCAGACCGGGCACCACCGAGGATCAGGTTACGCATATCAGGCCACCCCACACAGCTGGCGCAATTGTGCGGTGTCCAGGTGCTTTTCCACCAGATCGGCCAGGCGCTCGATGTCGTGTTCGCGCAACGCTTCGTAGTCGATAACCTGCACATCCTCCAGCCCGGCCCAGCGCAATAGCGCGGCACACGACTGGCTGCCTTCGAACAGGCCATGCAGGTAGGTGGCGAGGATCTGGCCATCGGCACTGACTGCTCCATCATGGCGGCCATCAGCCAGTTGGACCGCGGGTTGCTCCAGAGCAGGCCCGGTGGTCACGCCAGCATGAATTTCATAACCGGTTACCGTTGCCGTCCCAAGGCTCAGTGTGCCGGCAACATTTCGCAGTTGCTTTTCGGCTTCGAGCACCGTGGCATAGTCGAGCAGGCCGAGCCCCAGGCTTGAACCTGCGGCCCCCTCCAGCCCCAGCGGATCATGCACTTCGCGCCCCAGCATCTGCAGGCCACCGCAGATACCGATCAGCTTGCCGCCATAACGCAGATGCCGCTCGATAGCCTTGTCCCAACCGCGCTCGCGCAGTTGTGCCAGGTCGCCGCGCACGCTCTTGGAGCCCGGCAAGATGATGAGGTCGGCAGCCGGAATCGGCTGGCCCGGGCCGATGAACTGCAAGTCCACCTGCGGGTGCAGGCGCAGCGGGTCGAAGTCGGTGTGGTTACTGATACGCGGCAGCACTGGCACGATCACCTTGAGCACACGCGCGTGCTTGACGCCCTGGCGCACATCGATGCCGTCTTCGGCTTCCAGGTGCAGGTCAGTAACGTAAGGCAGGACGCCCAGCACCGGTTTGCCGGTGCGTTGTTCCAGCCAGTCCAGCCCTGGCTGCAGCAGGGCGATATCGCCACGGAAGCGGTTGATGACAAAACCTTTGACCCGCGCCTGTTCAGTGGGCGACAGCAATTCCAGCGTGCCCACCAGATGGGCGAACACTCCACCTCGGTTGATGTCGGCCACCAGGATCACCGGGCAATCCACCGCCTCGGCAAAGCCCATGTTGGCGATATCGCCGGCACGCAGGTTGATCTCAGCCGGCGAGCCCGCGCCCTCGACCATGACCACCGGGTACGCGGCACTCAGGCGCTGGTGAGAAGCCAGCACAGCCTGCATGGCCGTGGTCTTGTAGTCGTGGTAGGCCACTGCATTCATGCTGGTGACCGCGCGACCGTGGATGATGACCTGGGCGCCGGTGTCGCTGTTGGGCTTGAGCAGCACCGGGTTCATGTCGGTGTGCGGCTGTAGCCGGCAGGCCTGGGCCTGCACCGCCTGGGCACGGCCGATTTCACCGCCATCAGCCGTCACCGCGCTGTTCAGCGCCATGTTCTGTGGCTTGAATGGCACCACAGCGACACCCTGGCGCAACAGCCAGCGGCACAACGCGGTCACCAGTGTGCTCTTGCCTGCGTCGGAGGTGGTGCCTTGCACCATGAGGGTCGTCATGCCGTTTCCTTTTGATAAGCCGCCAAGGCGTGGGCCAGGCGCTGTTCGTCCGCGGCGCAGGCAGGCAACCCCAGGCGCACGGCCGCTGGCTGTTCGAACAACCGTACAAGGATGCCGCGCCGGGCGAGAAATTCATGCAGTCGCGCAGCGTGCTCGCTACGCACGTACTGGAACAGGTCGCAGCCGCCGCTGGGCGCCAGGCCGGCCCTGCGCAACATGTGCGCAAGCCGCTGGCTGGCAGCAGCACAGCGTTCGGCCTGCGCACGCTGGGCAGCTTGATCAGCCAGACTGGCCTGGGCCAGTACCCGGGTCGGGCCATTGACCGTCCAGGGTCCGAGCAGCTCGGCCAGGCGCAGCAGCAAGCTGCGTTCGGCGGCAACGAAGCCCAGGCGCACGCCGGCCAGGCCGAAGAACTTGCCAAACGAGCGCAGCACGATCAGTCCCGGGCGTTCGGCGCAGTCCACCACGCTGTCCGCCGGGGTGTTATCCATGAATGCTTCGTCGACCAGCAGCCAGCCACCGCGGGCAGCCAGGCGAGCATGCCAAGCCAGCAGACGTTCGCGCGATACCCGGTGGCCGGTCGGGTTGTTGGGGTTCACCAGCACCAGCACGTCGAGGCCGTCGAGCGCAGCCTCAACTTGCGCTTCATCCAGCGCCAGCAGTTGGTGCCCCGCCCGTTGCCAGGCATAGGGATGTTCGGCATAGCACGGCGTCAGCACGCCTACCCGGGCGGCTGTACGCAGCAGCGGCAAGGCCTGGATCGCGGCCTGGGAGCCGGCGACCGGCAGCAACTGGCGGGCGCCGTAATACGCGCGCGCGGCGTCCTCCAGGCCGTCCTCGGTTTCCGGCAGACGGGCCCAGGCGTCGACGGGAATCGGCGGGATCGGGAATGGCCAGGGCGCAATGCCGCTGGACAGGTCGAGCCACTGCTCACGGGGGATACCGTATTGCTGCACCGCGCGAAGCAGGCGGCCACCATGTTCAAGCATTGATATAGGCCCCCAGGCAAATCACCAGCAGCCACAGCCACACGCCGCGCTGCACCAGTTGCCAGCCGCGCTCGATGGCATCGGCATCAGCCACTGGCCCCTCGCCCAGGCGCGGCCGCTCATGCAGTTCGCCGTGGTACACCGCCGGGCCACCCAGCGCCACGCCCAGCGCACCGGCGCCAGCAGCCATCACCGGCCCGGCGTTGGGGCTGTCCCACAGCGGCCCCTGCTTGCGCCAGCAGGCCAGGGCCAGACGAGTTTTGCCCAACAGGGCATACGTCAGGGCCACCAGCCTTGCAGGTATATAGTTGAGCACATCGTCGATGCGCGCCGCGCACCAGCCAAAGCGCTCGAAACGTTCGTTACGGTAACCCCACATGGCATCCAGCGTGTTGCTAAGGCGGTACAGCACCACGCCGGGCGCACCGGCCACCACAAACCAGAACAACGCGGCGAACACTGCATCGCTGCCGTTCTCCAGCACCGACTCGGTGGCCGCTCGGGCCACCGCTGGTTCGTCCAGTTCGCACGTTTCGCGGCTGACCAGGTAGCCAACCCGGCGCCGCGCCTCCGCCAGATCGCCCTGGCGCAAAGCGTTGGCCACCGGCAGCACATGCTCGCCCAGGCTGCGCAGCCCCACGGCGCAGTAAAGCGCCAGCACGTCAACCAGCCAGCCGATATACGGCAGCCACGAAAGGATCAGTGCCACCAGGGTCAGCGGCACCACCGCCAGGAACCACGCACTCACGCCGTGGCTGCGCCAGCCACGCCCGCCAGCATTCAGACGGCGCTCAAGGTTGCCGGCCATGTTGCCGAAGGCCACCAAGGGGTGGCGGCGCTGTGGTTCGCCCAGCAAGGCGTCCAGGGCCACCCCGGCCACGGTCAGCAAGGCCACGCTCATTGACGCTCTCCCCATTGGTTTTCGTAAAGCATTTCACTCAGGGGCCGCTCTTCGGCCCAGCTTTCCTGCACCAACATCGGCACCGGATAGAACTCGGCGACCGGCCCAAGGCACAGTACCGCCACCGGCTTGGCACCGCCGGGCATGCCCAGCAACGTGGCCAACGCCTGCGGGTCGAACAGCGACACCCAGCCCATGCCCAGCCCTTCGCCACGCGCGGCCAGCCACAGGTTCTGGATGGCACAGGCCAGCGAGGCCAGGTCCATCTCCGGCAGGGTGCGGCGGCCGAAGATGTGTGGTTCGCGGTTGTCCATCAAGGCCGCCACCAGCAGCTCGGCACAATCGTTTATGCCCTCCACTTTCAGCTTCATGAAGGCATCGGATCGCTCGCCCAATGCCTCGGCCGTGCGTATCCGCTCCGCCTCCACCAAGGCCTGGACGCGCCCGCGCAGGTCACGCCGGGTGATACGGATAAATCGCCACGGCTGCATAAGCCCCACACTGGGCGCCTGATGCGCGGCGGCCAGCAGGCGGCCAAGCAGCTCGGGCGCTACCTGGCCACCGGCGAAATGGCGCATGTCGCGGCGCTCGCCGATGGCCCGGTAGATTGCGGCGCGCTCGGCGTCGCTATAGGCGTGATCATTCATGGTCGCAACAGCGCCGCCGCCGCATCCGGGCAGGAAGGGAAATAGAAGTGCACGTAGGAGGCCGTGAGCCGGCCCAGACGATAAACCGCCTCGTTGCCTCGCCCACCGTTGGGGCTCAGACCGCGGGCAATCGGTTCCAGCGCAGTACTGGTCAGCGAATGGTGATAGGTGTGACCGCGCAAGGTCCCTTCCGGCAGCTCCACCGCCTGCAGCGCCAGGGCGGCCAGGCGCTTCTGCATGGTCGCCTCGCCCGGCAGCAGGCCGAGCAGTTCGGCACGTTCACCGGCCACGTCAGTCAAGGCATCGAGCAGGTACAGCATGCCGCCGCACTCGGCCAGCAATGGCTTGCCCTGCGCGTGGTGGGCGCGGATCGCTTCGCACATCGGTGCGTTGGCGGCCAGCGCATGGTGATGCAGCTCTGGATAACCACCCGGCAGATACAGGCTGTCTACTGCCGGCAGTTCGCGGTCGTGCAGCGGCGAGAAGAACACCAGCCTGGCACCAAGGTTGCGCAGCAGGTCGAGGTTAGCGCCATACGTGAAGGCGAACGCTTCGTCCCGCGCCACGCCAATGCGCACACCGGCCAGCGAGGCAACGCAGGCTTGCGGTTCGGGTTCGGCAAAGCTTACTGGCGGCGGCAACGCCGCATCGCAACTGGCGCCCAGCGCTTCGGCAGCAGCGTCCAGCCGGGTGTCCAGGTCATTCAGCTCGCTGGCCTGCACCAGGCCCAGGTGGCGGCTAGGCAGCTCGATGCCGCGCTCGCGGGACAAGCCGCCATACCAGCGCAAGCCTTCGGTCAGGCTGCCTTCCAGCAGTTGCGCATGGCGCAGGCTACCGACCCGATTGGCCAGCACGCCGGCGAACGGCAGGTCGGCCTGGTACCGCGCCAAGCCCAGGGCCAGGGCGCCGAAGGTCTGGGCCATGGCTGTGCCGTCGATCACCGCCAGCACCGGCACGCCAAAGTGGCGCGCCAGGTCGGCGCTCGAAGGGGTGCCGTCGAACAGCCCCATCACCCCTTCGATGAGGATCAGGTCAGCTTCGCCGGCTGCTTCCCACAGCAGACGACGGCTTTCCTCCGCACCGATCATCCACAGATCCAGCTGATACACCGGCGCGCCACTGGCCCGTTCGAGAATCATCGGGTCAAGAAAGTCGGGCCCGCACTTGAACACCCGCACCTTGCGCCCGAGGTTGCGGTGCAGGCGGGCCAGGGCAGCAGTGACGGTTGTCTTGCCCTGGCCAGAGGCCGGTGCCGCGATCAACACGGCGGGGCAGTGGCGCGATCGACTCACAGTTCGACGCCTTTCTGCGCGCGGATACCAGCCAGGAAGGCATGCTTGAGCATACCCATTTCGGTCACGGTATCAGCCAGTTCGATCATCTCGGGCTTCGCAGCGCGGCCAGTGACAATCACATGCTGCATGGGCGGGCGGGCCTGAATGTCGGACAGTACCTGGTCCAGGTCGAGGTAACCATGCTTGAGCGCGATGTTGAGCTCGTCCAGCACCACGAACTGCACACCTGGGTCCTGCAGCAACTGGCGCGACACCGCCCAGGCGGCTTGCGCGGCAGCGATGTCACGCTGGCGGTCCTGGGTTTCCCAGGTAAAGCCCTCGCCCATCACGTGGTAGCGCACCTGTTCGGGGAAGCGACGGAAGAACAGCTCCTCGCCGGTGCTGTTGCGCCCTTTGATGAACTGCACCACACCGCATTGCATGCCGTGGCCCAAGGCGCGCGCGAGCATGCCGAAGGCCGAACTGCTCTTGCCCTTGCCGTTGCCGGTCAGCACCAGCAGCAGGCCACATTCGTTAGGGGAATTGGCGATGCGTTCGTCGATGACCGCCTTCTTGCGCTGCATGCGCGCCAGGTGGCGTTCGTCGCGTTCGGTGGATTCGCTCATCAGGGTTCTCCGCTGGCTGGCACCACGGCAATGCGCGGCGACAGGTAATAGGCAGGCAAACGGAGAGCGCGCAGAGGCCATGGCAGGAAGCCACGGTGCACCGCGCATCACCCTCCGTGATGCCGTTGGCAGTATCAGGCCGGTCTCCGGGCTTGTGAGTGGGCCTCGGCCCTGGCCTGCGCGCCTTCCCGGATGCTGGCATCCAGTGGCCCTGCGCGGCCTTTTACTCATCCACCGTTGCGGGGGCAGCGCCGGAATCGCGCCATGCTGGCACCCACCGGCTTCCCAGTTTCACCCTGCCCAGTCGGGGCTGGCAGGGCACCTGAAACACGCCGCGAAGGTTAGAGGGTTGTACCGGGAGCGTCAATCGAAGCGGGTGACGCCGCCAAAGTATGCCTGGCCCGCTCTGAACGCCCGGCCCCTGCGCTGCGCCCGGCCTTCCGAAGTAGCAATCTGCGTTGCCTGAACTACCGTGCACTTAGATGCAAAAGTCGAGGCACGAGCAAGAACAAGCCTCTCAGAGGCTGCTGGATCGACGGGGGCGCCGAGGGGAACCCGACGACCCCAGCCCCCTCTCAGTTCAACAGGCCTTCTTTGGAGGACGCCGCCTATGAAATGCCTCATGCCTTGGTTAATCGCAGCCAGCCTGGCAGGCTGCGGCGAGACGGCGCTGCTGGACGTGCGCGAGGGCAGCGGACCAACGCCCAAGCTGCCTGCCCCTGTCACGACCTTGATCCCCACCGTAAATATCGCCCCCGCAGTCGGCTGGCCCAAGGGTATGAAGCCGACCGCAGCACCTGGCACCCAAGTCGCAGCGTTCGCCAAAAGCCTCGATCACCCACGCTGGCTCTATTTGCTGCCCAACGGCGATGTGCTGGTGGCCGAGACCAACGCGCCGGCCAAACCCGAAGATGGCAAGGGCATTCGCGGCTGGGTCATGGGCAAGGCGATGAAACGTGCCGGCGCTACCGTACCCAGTGCCAACCGTATCACCCTGCTGCGCGATGCCGATCAGGATGGCGTGGCAGAAGTCCGCAGCGTTTTCATCAAAGGCCTCAACTCCCCCTTCGGCATGACACTGGTGGGCAAGAACTTGTACGTGGCGGAAACAGACAGGCTGCTGCGCTTTCACTATGAATCTGGCGCCCTACAGATTGACGATGAAGGCCACCCGGTGACCGAGCTACCCGGCGGCCCTCTGAACCACCACTGGACCAAGAACGTGATCGCAAGCCCTGATGGCAGGAAGCTCTACGTGACGGTTGGCTCGAACAGCAACGTGGGGGAAAACGGCATGGACAAGGAGCAAGGGCGTGCCGCGATCTGGGAGATAGACCCCGCCAGCGGCAAGCACCGGCTGTTCGCCACCGGCTTGCGCAACCCCAACGGACTGGCCTGGGAGCCGCACAGCGAAGTGTTGTGGACAGCGGTCAACGAGCGTGACGAACTCGGCAGCGACCTGGTGCCGGACTATATCACCTCGGTGAAAGACGGCGGCTTCTATGGCTGGCCCTACAGTTACTATGGGCAACACGTAGACCAACGAGTACACCCGCAGGCCCCGCAAAAGGTGGCCGAGGCACTGGTGCCGGACTATGCGGTCGGCCCGCATACTGCATCCCTAGGGCTGGCATTCATCGGACCCGGCGTGTTGCCGCCGCCTTTCGAACAAGGGGCATTGGTGGGCCAGCACGGGTCGTGGAACCGCAAACCACACAGTGGCTACAAAGTGCTGTTCGTGCCCTTCGACGGATCAGGCAAACCTGCGGGCCGCCCCATAGACCTGCTAACGGGCTTTCTCGATAGAGAAGGCAAGGCGATGGGTCGGCCGGTGGGCGTGATCCAGGACGGTCAAGGCGGGATACTGGTGGCCGACGATGTCGGCAATGTGATCTGGCGGGTGAGCAAAGCCCCCTGAATCTCGGCAGCCTGTATCGGTCCCGAGCTCAGCGGGGCCGATACAGGTATCGATATCAGGGATTCTGCGCCAGATGCCCTTGAGGAATCACCCGCTTGGCCTGCAGGTAGGCCTTGGCCCAGTAGCTGTTTGACAGGTAGTCCAGGCGCACGGTGCCACCGGTGGACGGTGCATGCACGAAGCGCCCGTCCCCTACATAGATGCCCGCATGGCTGACCTGCGAGCCACCATTGGTGGCGAAGAACACCAGGTCACCGGACTGCAGTGAACTGGCATCCACCGTCGGTGCGCGCATGACGATCATCTCTCGCGTCGAGCGCGGCAGACTGATGCCTGCAGCATCACGGTACACGTATTTGATCAGGCCGCTGCAGTCGAAGCCGGAGTCCGGCGTATTGCCACCCCAACGATAAGGCGTGCCAACCAGACCAATGGCACGAATCAGCACGTCATCGGCAACCGGCGAAGGATTGGGCTGGCTATAGGTAACCTGCGGCTGTACCACCGGGGCCGGCGCAGGCGCACGGCTGGAGCATGCAGCCAGCAAGGCTGCCAAGGAGAGAAATGCGAAGCGCGCCATTTTTACCATGGCCAGAACATCCTGTCTGAGACCGCTGCGCTGCAGCCGAAAAGAGTTGAGAATTTAGATTAGACGCTTTCTGTAAATGCGCACGGCGGTGTGCTTTTTTTCAAAGCATCACCGCCGCGGCAGGGTACATCATTTTGATATCAGTTGCGCGCGATGTTGGTCGGCGCCATGGCCAAGGCTCGCTTGGCTTCGATGAAGGTCTTGCTCCAATAGCGATCACCGAGGTTGTCGATGCGTACACCGCCGCTGCGGCGGCTGCTGGAGTGGATGAACTGGTTGTCACCCAGGTAGATACCGGCATGGCTCACCCGGCCGCGGCCATTGGTGCTGAAGAACAGCAAGTCACCTGGCTTGAGTTTGTTGCGGGCCACTTTAGGCGCATCGACCTTGATCATTTCACGCGTGGAGCGCGGCAGCGTCATGCCCGCCTCTTCGCGGAACAGGTAACCGATGAAGCCACTGCAGTCGAAGCCGGATTTTTCCGAGGTACCACCGAAGCGGTAGCGAGTGCCGATCAACGACATACCGCGCTCGAGAATGCTGTCAGCCAGAACGGGCAGTTGGTAAGGCTTGCTGCCGGAGAAAGACGAAAGGTCATCTTCGGTGGCCAGCTCTTCCGGCTCACCGAATACCGCCGAGGAAGAGGCTTTGGCCTTGATAGCCGATTGTGCGGTGACCGGGGTGTGATCCTGAGGCTGAGATACCGGGCCTTGGGCCGCGCAGCCAAAAAGAAGGGTCACGAGTGCGAGTGGCACGAGGGGTGCGAAGCGCTTCAGCATGGGCACGACCGTGTCTGTAATCCTTTAGAAGGGTGAGACTATGCCCTCTATCATGGCCATTTGCAAATTTTATCGAAAAAGATGTGACTTTTTTGCGCCACCGCTCTGGCCCAGTGTTTTCAGGGGGTTACCAGCCGAGGGTTTCCTTGAGAAAAGGAATGGTGAGCTTGCGTTGTGCCTGCAGCGACGCCTGATCGAGGCGCTCGAGCAAGTCGAACAACGCGCTCATGCTCCGCGCCCCGCGGGTGAGGATGAAATGGCCGACTTCGTCGGTCAGGTGCAGGCCACGGCGCGAAGCACGCAGCTGCAACGCGCGCAGCTTGTCTTCATCAGACAGGCCGCGCATCTGGAACACCAGGGCCAGGGTCAAGCGCGACTTCAGGTCCGGCAGCTTGATCGGCAGCTCGCGCGGTGATGCCGAGGCTGCCAGCAGCAAGCGGCGGCCGCTGTCGCGCAGGCGGTTGAACAGGTGGAACATGGCCTCTTCCCAATCAGCCTTGCCGGCGATCACATGCAAATCGTCGATGCACACCAGTTCGTACTGGGCCAGGTAGTCGAGCAGTTCTACGCCGCGATCGAGCAGTTGCGCCAGTGGCAGGTAGACAGCAGGTTCGCCACGTTGCTGGAAGCGATGGGTGGCGGCCTGCAGCAGGTGGGAACGGCCAACACCTTGTTTGCCCCACAGGTAGATAAGGCTCTCGGTCCAGCCGGCGTCGGCTTCGCATAACCGCTCGACGTAACCCAATGCCGCAGCATTGGCGCCCGGATAGTAGTTGATGAAGGTGGCGTCATCGCGCAGGCGCACACCCAGGGGCAACTGGATCGGTGGTTTCATGCTCGCGGGCGGTCGGCAGGACCGCGGGGGGCCTTTGGTGAACAATGTGCAAAGTCTATACCTGCAACGCGGGGCGCACAATCTCGACTGCGGATAGGGCAAGCAAAATCAACAAGTTGCGTTTTGCAAGCGACCTGCGGATGCGGGGCGCGAAAAGGCTCAAGACAAAACGCGTGGCGTTCAAAGCTCCGGGTCGATATTTCCGGCGTACATGTCCGATTCCTTGTACAGAGCATGCACATGCCGCAGCAGCACCATGATCACCGCCGCCACCGGCAGCGCCAGCAGCACGCCGGTAAAGCCGAACAGTTCACCACCCGCGAGGATGGCAAAGATGACCGCAACCGGGTGCAGGCCGATGCGATCGCCCACCAGCAGCGGGGTCAGTACCATACCCTCCAGCGCCTGCCCGACCATGAACACCGCAACGATGCCCAGCATCGGGTACAGGTCGCCACCAAACTGGAACAGGCCGGCCACCAGCGCGGCACCAATGCCAATGATGAAGCCCATGTATGGCACGATGGCCGCAAGACCTGCAAGCATGCCGATCAGCAGACCGAGCTCGAGCCCCACCAGCATAAGGCCGGCTGAATAGATGATGCCCAGGGCCAGCATCACCATCAGTTGCCCGCGCACGAATGCGCCCAGCACTTCATGGCATTCACCTGCCAGGCCCATCACTTGCGTCTCGCGCTGGCGCGGCAGCAGGCTGCGCAGCTTGCCCATCATCAGGTCCCAATCGCGCAGCAGATAGAAGCCCACTACCGGGATCAGCACCATGTTGGCCAGCCAGGCCACCAACGCCAGGCCTGAGGCGGTAGCCTGGGACAGCAGCATGCTGACGATATCGGTGGTCTGCCCCATGTGCGCGCCGATGGCGGCCTTGATCTTGTCGAATTTCCAGAAACCATCGGCCAGGCCAAGGCGGCCCTGTACCCACGGCAGCGCTACATGCTCAAGCCAGTCGAGCACCTGCGGCGCCAATTCGTACAGGCGCACCAACTGCTTGGCCAGCATCGGCACAAGCACCAGCAACAAGGCCAATAGCACCAGGGTGAACAGGCCGAACACCACCACTACACCCCAGGTACGCGATAGCCCCAGGCGCTCGAGGCGATCGACCAGCGGGTCGGCCAGGTAGGCCAGCATGATGCCAACCAGGAACGGCGTAAGAATATTGTGCAGGCTATAAAGCAGCACAGCGATCAGCAGCGCAACACCCAGCCAGATCCAGCGACGCATGTCAGTCACGGCAAGCGCCCCTTACCAGCGAAAACGCAAGCCGTCGAACGGCGTGGGTGCTGGCTGCGCAGGCGCGGGCTGCCCGGCAGCGGCGTCCACTGCCGGTGCTGGCGTGGCTGGCACTGCCGCTGCCTGCTCTACCGGCACCTCCTGCAGTTTGGCCAGGCCAAGCTGGGCACGCAGCTGATCACGATTGCCAGTGACCCCGTAGGTCAAGGTCGTGCCTTCGGCCGCCTGCAAGCGTGGGCCATAGGGCTCCAGCACGCGGGCCAGTTCGGCGTAGCGCTGCAGGTTCATGCCCTGCACTTGCACCTGCAATTGGCGGCCGGCACCCGGCCGGGTAACGTAGCGCGGCGCCAGGCGGCTGCTTACCGCCAGCATCACCGCGTCAGCCAAGGCTGTCGGGTCGGCACCCTCGGCATTGCCCTGCTCACGCTGGTCGCCCAGCCACAGCTGCCACTTGCCCTGCCACTTGCCGTCGGCTTCCTGGGCATGTACCGCCAGCAAAGCATCAGCACCGTAGCGCTCGGATGCTTCGCGCAACTGCGCCGGGTCGCTGCCTTCGATCTGCCTGGCATTGGCAACCAGTTGCTCCTGCAAGTCGGCCAGCGGCAAGCGCAGCGGCAGACCGCGGTGCTGGGCGGCGTGGCGCAGGGGTTGGGCACTGACCTGGCCATCACCGACCAGGTTGCTGCCCTCAACAGTGTCGTTCAACCACCACCCCAGTATCGAAGGCCGATTACTGCCCCATAGCGCCAGGCCAGCCTTGCGCAAGGCCCGCTCGGTACTACCAGGGTCGAACTCGACCACTATCGACTCGGGCGGGCCGGCTTCGCTGCCCACCTGGTTGATGATTTGCCGAGGGTCCTTGCGCAGCTCGGCCAACGCAGGGCTTTGCACTGCCTTTGGGTCACCGGTCAGACGCAGCACCAGCGTGTCCAGGGCTTTGACCGTGGCCGCGGTACGGGCTTCAGCGCCCGGCCCGGAGACCGGTTCGCGCACCTGATAAAGGCCTGAGACATTTTCAGCCAGGGCAGTGGCCGAGATCAGGGCCAGGCAACCGGCTGCCAGAATATTGAACAAACGCATGGAGGATTCCTGTCCAGTTACCGCAATGCCTATACCTTATACACGGGGGCGCCAGGTAACCAGCCGCGGGGCGTGAAAGATTGCTTGCGGGTGTTGTAGGGCCTACCGGTGTTCGCGTTGAGCGGCGCAGCGCCGGTGAGATCGCGCACCGCCCGCGCGGCGCATGGCTGTTCCCTCAAGGCGAACGTCCCAACTAATTATCTTTTTCATGCCCTGCCCGTCGGCCTGAGGATGGCCGCTGCACGGCAACCCTGATAAAATCGCGCGCCTTCACAGACTACTGACGTTTCAGGCAGCCGCCGCTTACCAGCCGGCCTTGGCCGTCATGGTCGTTTTTAAGAATCCCTCCCTCCTAAAGGCCTGGATCAATGAGCAAGCAACCCTCCCTGAGCTACAAGGACGCCGGTGTAGACATCGACGCCGGCGAAGCACTGGTCGAACGCATCAAGGGCGTGGCAAAACGCACCGCACGCCCTGAAGTCATGGGTGGCCTGGGTGGCTTCGGCGCCCTCTGCGAGATCCCGGCCGGCTACAAGCAGCCGGTGCTGGTCTCCGGCACCGACGGCGTCGGTACCAAGCTGCGCCTGGCACTTAACCTGAACAAGCACGACAGCATTGGCCAGGACCTGGTCGCCATGTGTGTCAACGACCTGGTCGTCTGCGGCGCCGAGCCGCTGTTCTTCCTCGACTACTACGCCACTGGCAAGCTGAACGTTGACGTGGCCGCCACCGTGGTCACCGGCATCGGCGCCGGTTGCGAACTGGCCGGCTGCTCGCTGGTCGGTGGTGAAACCGCCGAAATGCCTGGCATGTACGAAGGTGAAGACTACGACCTGGCCGGTTTCTGCGTAGGTGTGGTGGAAAAGGCCGAAATCATCGACGGCTCCAAGGTTGCCACCGGCGACGCGCTGATCGCCCTGCCGTCCTCGGGCCCGCACTCCAACGGCTACTCGCTGATCCGCAAGATCCTCGAAGTCTCGGCTACCGATATCGAGAACACCCAGCTGGACGGCAAGCCGCTGACCGACCTGCTGATGGCGCCGACCCGCATCTACGTCAAGCCGCTGCTGCAGCTGATCAAGAACACTGGCGCAGTCAAGGCCATGGCCCACATCACCGGCGGCGGCCTGTTGGACAACATCCCGCGCGTACTGCCGAAAAACGCCCAGGCCGTGGTTGACGTGGCCAGCTGGCAGCGCCCGGCGGTGTTCGACTTCCTGCAGGAAAAAGGCAACGTCGACGAGCACGAAATGCACCGCGTACTGAACTGCGGTGTGGGCATGGTCATCTGCGTGGCCCAGGACCAGGTCGAAGCCGCCCTGAACGAACTGCGCGCCGCCGGTGAGCAGCCATGGGTAATCGGCCACATCGCCGAAGCCGCCGAAGGCGCTGCCCAGGTCGAGCTGCAGAACCTCAAGGCACACTGATGCCGAGCAATGCCTGCAATGTAGTGGTACTGCTGTCGGGCTCCGGCAGCAACCTGCAAGCCCTGATCGACAGCTGCCAAGGGCAGGACAGCCCGGTGCGTATCCGCGCGGTGGTCTCCAACCGCGCCGATGCCTACGGCCTGCAACGCGCCGCAGCGGCCGGCATCGACAGCGTCGTGCTCGACCACACCCAGTTCAACGGCCGTGAAGCCTTCGATGCCGCGCTGATGGCGCGCATCGACGGCTTTGCCCCGGACCTGGTGGTGCTGGCCGGCTTCATGCGCATCCTCAGTGGCGGCTTCGTGCGCCACTATCAGGGCCGCCTGCTCAACATCCACCCGTCTCTGCTGCCCAAGTACAAGGGCCTGCATACTCATCGCCGGGCGTTGGAAGCTGGCGACGCCGAGCATGGCTGCAGCGTACACTTCGTGACTGAGGAACTCGATGGCGGCCCACTGGTCGTACAGGCTGTGGTACCGGTGGCGTCTGATGACACCGTCGAAAGCCTGGCACAGCGGGTACACCATCAGGAACACCTGATCTACCCACTGGCGGTGCGCTGGTTCGCTGAAGGGCGCTTGCGTCTTGGCGAACAGGGTGCATTACTGGACGGCCAGCCACTGGCGGCCAGCGGTCACTTGATTCGATCCTAGGAGAATTTATGCGTCGCGCCCTGCTCTTGGCTCTCGCCGTGCTCGCCCTGCCCCTCCAGGCAGCTGATCTGAAGCCCTTCTCGGCCAGCTACACGGCCGACTGGAAACAGCTGCCCATGAGCGGCACCGCCGAGCGCAGCCTGGTCAAAAATGCCAACGGTACCTGGGACCTTAATTTCAAGGCTTCCATGATGATCGCCAGCCTGACCGAGCAAAGCACCCTGCGCATGGAAAACGACACCCTGCTGCCGCAGAAGTACCACTTCGAGCGCGGCGGCCTGGGCAAGGCCAAGAAGGTCGACCTGGACTTCGACTGGAGCACCAAGAAGGTCACCGGCAGCGACCGTGGCGATGCCGTCAGCCTGCCACTGAACCGCGGCGTACTGGACAAGTCGTCCTACCAGCTGGCCCTGCAGCACGACGTGGCCGCGGGCAAGAAAAGCATGACCTACCAGGTGGTCGACGGCGACGAAATCGACACCTACGACTTCCGCGTGCTGGGCACCGAAAAGGTCACCACCAAGACCGGCCAGGTCGATGCAGTGAAGGTCGAGCGCGTGCGCGATCCAAGCCAGAGCAAGCGCATCACCGAGCTATGGTTTGCCAAGAACTGGGACTACCTGCTGGTGCAATTGCGCCAGGTAGAGACCGATGGCAAGGAGTACGTGATCGTGCTGCAGGATGGCACGGTCGATGGCAAGCCGGTGAAGGGCAACTGATCCGGCACTGCCTGCAACACCTGAAGCCCTGCCCAGTGCGGGGCTTTTCTTTGCTGCGAAGAAGCCCATCGAGGCAGCACACCTCCCAGCTTCATGAAACTTGTTTCATGCCTGTTTTATTTACTTAGTCTGCTAACAAACTCTATAAAGAAGACGTGCGACACACTGTCGCAGCCATCTTGAAGAAGTGGAGTTTAACGATGACTGTCCAAGTAACCGAACGCGACGAATCGAAAATGTCCCACGAAGGCCTGGCCGCTGGCGTGCGGATCTGGGATGTGTACCAACAAGGCCAACTGGTGGGCATGTTCCATAACGAACACGAAGCGCACCAATACCGCGTTGAGCTTGAAGACCTGGAAAACCAGCGCGCTACACAATGACCCAGCGCATTGCCGCGAATCCCTGATTCACCCGGGCTCGAAGAACAACCCCACAATACTGCGGCAGTGCCGGAGCCTTGTGGGGTTGCCATGACAGGATCTACACCGACCCGAAACGCACCTCCACCGACAGGCTGCCCAGGTTATCGCTCAGACCAGCCCCGTAACGGCCGTCCAAGTCGTCATTGATGCACAATTGCAACTCTCCCTGCTGGCCACGCGGCAATTGCATCTGGTTGCCGACCAGGAACGGCACGCCGCTGTTGCCGATACGCCCGATCAACGCCCCTTCCGGTTGACCAGGCAAGGCATAGCCGGGCTTGGCGATCAACCTTGGGTTGCCCGCCGCGCCAACCATGCCGGTGGCCGGGTTCGCCGTCCACTGCCCGCCCGTACAGACCGCCAACTGCCAGCTCTGCCCATTGATCTGCATGCCCGTGCCCTGCCATGCCTGGTTGGCCTGCACCTGTACGGTACGCTTGAGCAGGTCGCTGGCCACCACATCGGCGGCCTGGAAGGTCAACGCGGTGATGGTCAAGGTCGGGTTGGCGGTGCCGGTGGTGGGGAACACACCGTCGCCGACCAGGAACAGGTTGGGGTGGTCCCAGCTGCGCTGGTCCTTGTCCACCACCGACTTGGTGCGGTCCGAGCCCATGCGGTAGGTGCCCATCAGGTGGCCAGCGCCGTAGAACGCGTAGTTTTGGCCGTCGTACTCGAACACCGTTTGCGAGCCGGGCTCGAGCTTAGGGTTCAGGTCGGTCAGCTCGGTGGCGCCCATCAGCTCGGTGATGATATACGTGGCGGCCAGGCGCGCCTGCTTGAAACCCTCCTTGGTGTAGTCGGACAGTTCGTAGGTGATCTGTGGCCGAGGCAGGCCCAGGCCGTCGGTGAACTCCGTGCTCCTGTCCACCCGGCACAGCGCTTTGTCGGGGTCTTTCTCCACCTGCTCGACCAAGAAGCCCAGACGGAACTGGCGGGTCAGCACGCTGTTGAGCTGCTGCACCAGCGCCTGGCCGGACAATGCCAGCTTGTTGGGGTTAGCGCCGCCGTGGTTGGTCCCGTCGATGAAATCGCAGACCGAGGTGTAGGGGTCGTTCACCGACCAGTTCCAGCCCTCGTTGCCGATTTCGATACGCCAGGCGGCACGCTGGCTGCGGAACGGGCCATCGCGCATGTCCTCGATCCCCGAGGTGGACAATGGCCCACGGAACGGGAACAGCGGCTTGCCTTCGGGCATCAGGCCCCAGGCCAGGTACACCGGGTGGTCAGCCAACGCCTGGCCGACCTGGCCGCTGCTGTTGGCGACCCCTTTAGGGCTGTTCGGGCCGATGGAGTTGAGCAGCAGCTTCGGTGTTTCGATCGCGTGGGCGGCAATCACGTAGCGCTTGCCCTGGGCCGTGCCGTTCTGGCGCGTGCCGTTGTTCTGATACTGGATGAAGTCGATTCCCGTGACCCCATTGGCATCGACCTGCACCTGGCTTGCCACGGTCTGGTAGAGGATGCGCACGTTGCCGGTATCCAGTGCCTTGGCCATGGTCACGGTGGCATCGTACTTGGCCTGGATCGGGCAGATCGGTGTGCAACTGGTGTTGCCTGCGCACACCCGACGGCCGTTATCATTCTGCGAGTTGCGCCCGGCCGGGGTCTGCCGGACATTGAGGGTGACACCTGGGTACGGCTTGCCGTCGGGCCCCTTCTCCGGGCTCTGGTATACCGTGCCCGTGACGTTCTCGCCCAGGCCTTGGTCGACCAGCGACGGCGGGATGCCATGCATGCTGTATTTGTAGCCATGCGGGAACGTCACGCCCAGGTAAGTCTGCGAGGCGACATCGGCGGACACGCCCATCTCCTCTTCGGCGCGGCAATAGGCGGTCTGCAGATCGTCGTAACTGATCGGCCAGTCGACCCCGACGTTGTACGCAGTGCGCATGCGAAAGTCGTTGGGCAACAGGCGCAGGGCCGTGCCCATCCAGTGCCACATGGTGCCGCCACCTACCCGCTCGTAAGTGCTGGCGAACAGTTGCGGTCCCTTCTGCACCAGGTAGCTTTTCTGCGCCTTGTCCGGGTCTTGGCTACCCGCGGTGATCAGGTCCTGGATGGTCGCCCGTGGCGCGAACTGCGTGGCCGGGGTCTGCTCGCTCTGTTCAGGTGGGTACGGCGATTCGGGCGCTTTGAGCACCGCGGTGTAGAAGCGCTCCAGGTACTCGCTGCGATTGGGCGGAATGGCCGGGCCCGATTCGAGCACCAGCACTTTCAACCCGGCCAGGCCCAACTGGTAGGCCATGACACTGCCGGCCATGCCGGCGCCCACCACGATCACATCGGCGGTTTCGATGTTCTGGGTTTGTACATTGCTCATGGCTGCTGCCCTTCCTTGGCGTCGACTCCGGTGAATTGCTTGAGGGTCGGTGGCTGCTCTCCCCAGTATCCGAAGTGGAACTGGCTGTAGCCCATGGGATGGGATTGGGCGATCTTCCACGCCCAGCTCTCCTTGTAGGCCTGGTCGGAGACCACGCGCGTGTCACCCGTGCGCGCGTTGCCCAGGTCGTAGGGTTGGTACCAACTGCCGAGCAGCCACAGCTTCATGATCGAGCGGGCGCCCTGGGCGATTTGCGGGTTCGCGTTATCGAGCACGGCGCTGGCGATTTGCGCGGGCGGCTGGCTCTGGATGCTGGCGTACAGCTCCAGCAGGCTGCTGAACGCCTCGAGGCCCATGCCTTGCTGGGCGGTGGCGAAGAACACCGGCGGCAGGTTGATCGGGTCGACGGAAGGCGCCAGCAGCTTGGCCGACAGGCCAGTGAGCACGGCGGACAAGCCGATGAAGTTTTGCAGGTTCTGGTCGCTCATGGCATCACTCCTTGGCGCCGGTGGATTGGGCACGTTCAAGCAGGAAAGTGAAATCGGCGAAGCTGGTGCGCGGTGACTGGGTCACGCGAGTGGTCGCGTTGTTGTGGCACTCCATGCAGCTGGACGAGGCCTGCGGGGTGGTGCCCTGGTTGTAGGTCTCCAGGGTGGCGTTGGCCAGGAAGTTCGGCGCAGGCGTACCTAACGGGTTGGTCGGTGACGGCACCTGGCAGTCATCGGCCGGGGCGGTGGGCCACTGGGTGCTGATCAGGTGGTAGTTGGCCCACACCGTGCCCTTGAGCGCACCTTGCCACTGTGCGTTGAGCTGTTGGGTGGCGGCGGTGATGGGAATTTCACGCACGATCTGCGAGGGGATGGCCTTCTTCGACGGGTCCCACGGTTGCGCGGGCGGCTCGTTCACCGGGCGGTCGCTGGCCTGGGCGTCGTAGAACAGGTAGGGCCCCTTGCGCTCGTTCATGGGCGTGGTCTTTTCCGGCACGTTGCGCACGTGCTCGAACGTCGACCATACCCACTGTGGTGCACCTTCGGTCTTGTGCACGATGTGCAGGCCTACCAGCCCGACCTTCTGCGCATTGCACGACTCGGGGATCAGCGCCCCCTTGTTCGGGTCGGCGTTGCCGGGGGTGTAGACCAGCGCGTCGACGGCGTGGAACTCCTGCGGGTTGTCGCTGCCATCGAGCACTTTCCAGGCCGACTTGACCATGATCGCACCGACCTGCTGGGCCTTCTGCGAACCACAGGCGAAAGCGATGCGGTTGTCAGCCTTGCTCAGGAACGCTTGCTGGCCTTCCTTGCTGTACAGGCCATTGTTGACGATGTCATCGAACATCGGCTTGTTGACCATGATCGCGTTGCGCGTGTAGGTGCCGCTTTGGTCGACCAACGGGCCGGTCTTGAACGGCTGGATGAACTCATCGAGCACGCCGGCGACCTTGCCCATCTGCTGCAGCACCGGCAAGTCACCCTTGCCTTGGCAGGCTGCGGGCACGGGTGCCTGCTGATCCCAGGCAACGGGTTTCTGTCCCTTGGGCAGGAAGATCTCGTAGCTCTCTTTCCACGACTCCCACACCGTCTTGCCGGGTGCGCCGATCTGCGCCGAGGTGTTGGCGCTGCCGTCGGCGTTGGCGGGCCAGTTCAGGGCGACGAAGGTCTGCCACGACAGCACGTCGAAATCGTGTTGCAGGTTGTCCAGGGTGAAAGGGGGATTGGCGGTGACGTCGAAGGGAATCGCAGGTGACAGCACCGGCGGACTGGCCGCATCGGCCATGGCGAACGCGCTGGTGAAACTTGCACCCAGGCACGCCAACCGTTTCAGGGTTATTTTCATTATCGTCTCCTCAGCAGATAAAGCGTCGGGACGACGAGGCGTACTGGCCCTTCCTGGACCGAATGTTCAGCGCTATCCCTGACGCTAAGCTGGAGGCTAGCCGCTGTGCCAAAACCCTAGGAAATGTCCGACGAACGGAAGGAACCAAGGCAATAGCACAGCTGACTGATCGCGCCGGTTCGGCGAGCTGCGAGCCAACGCGTTTTTCACGATGGCCGCAGAAGCGACCTTGCGTCGCAAAAGGGCCGCAAAGCGGCCCTGGCGATCTTGAATGAACCGCGTTACCGCCAGAGCGGTGTTTTACTGTTTACCACATCAGATCATCAGGGATCTTGTAAGCCGCGTACGGGTCGTCTTCGTCCGCTTCCTCGACATGGCTATTGAGCAGCAGAATACGGCCAGGGTCGCGCTCCTGGATCTTCAATGCGGCCTCACGGGGGATAACCTCGTAGCCACCGGCATGGGCTACCACGGCCAGCGCGCCATTACTCAGCTTGGTACGCATGAGGGCGTTGACGGCAATGCGCTTGACCTTCTTGTCGTCGACGAAGTTGTAGTAATCCTCGGTGTTCAGCTTGGGCAGGCGAGTGGCCTCGATCAGTTGCTTGACCTGCGCGGCACGGGCCTTCTGCTCGGCCTTTTCCTGCTGCTGGCGGTTCAGTTCCTGGTCACGCCTGGCTTTTTCAGCCATGGCTTCCTTGGCCATGCGCTGCTGGCTGTCGTCGACTTCGACCTGGCCTTTGTGCTCCATGCGCTTTTGTTTCTTTTCAGCTTTGTTGGTCTGCGAGACCTGTTTCTGGTTGACCAGACCGGCTTTGAGCAATTGGTCGCGAAGGGAAAGGCTCATGAATACTCACTCACTTATGCAACAGCTCAGCCGCAGCTGGGCAGGTTCTTTTCCTGACGTTTGGCTTCCCCCCAAAGGGCATCCAGCTCGTCAAGGTCACAATCTTCAATGGGGCGGCCACTGTCGCGCAATGCCTGTTCGATAAAACGGAAGCGTCGTTCGAACTTGCGATTGGCGCGGCGCAAGGCGTGCTCCGGGTCCTGCTGGAGGTGGCGTGCCAGGTTGACGGTGGCGAACAGCAGGTCACCCATTTCATCTTCAAGGGCATCGACATCACCGTCGGCCATGGCCTGCAGCACTTCATCAAGCTCTTCACGGACCTTGTCCAGCACCGGCAATGCCGCTGGCCAGTCGAAACCGACCGTGGCCGCGCGCTTTTGCAGTTTGGCTGCCCGCGACAGCGCCGGCAAGGCTGCCGGAACGTCGTCGAGTAGCGAAAGCTGTTCAGGCTGGCTTTTTTCCGCGCGCTCTTCGGCCTTGATTTCTTCCCAGCGCGACTTGACCTGCGCATCGCTCAAACCGGGGGTATCCATCGGCGCGTACAGCTCGCCAGTGGGGAATACATGCGGGTGACGGCGGATGAGCTTGCGGGTGATGCTGTCGACCACGCCGTCGAACTCGAAACGCCCCTCCTCCCGGGCCAGCTGGCTGTAATAGACCACCTGGAACAGCAAGTCGCCCAGTTCACCTTGCAGGTGCTCGAAATCGCCGCGCTCGATGGTGTCGGCGACCTCGTAGGCCTCTTCGAGGGTGTGCGGGACGATGCTGGCGTAGTTCTGCTTCAGGTCCCACGGGCAGCCGTACTGCGGGTCGCGCAGACGGGCCATGAGATGCAGCAGGTCGTCAAGGGTGTAGGTCATACAGGCAGGTCCTTCGGTGGTGGCTGCTTCGCGGGCTTGCCCGCTCCCACAGGTACGGTGCAGATTTCCAAACCTGCATCCATCCTGTGGGAGCGGGCAAGCCCGCGAAGCTGGCGCCACAGTCTCAAGGGGTACGATTACGCCGCGTTTCGATGATGTTCGGCAACTGCGAGATCCGCCCCAGCAGGCGCCCCAGTGCGTCCAGGCCGGGGATCTCGATGGTCAGCGACATCAGCGCGGTGTTGTCTTCCTTGTTCGATCGGGTATTCACCGCCAGCACGTTGATCTTTTCGTTCAGCAGCACCTGCGACACATCGCGCAGCAGACCCGGGCGGTCGTAGGCACGGATGACGATGTCGACCGGGTAGGTCTGCACCGGGATCGGCCCCCAGCTCACCTGGATCATGCGCTCTGGCTCCCTGCCCGCCAGCTGCAGTACCGAGGCACAGTCCTGGCGATGAATGCTCACGCCACGGCCCTGGGTGATGTAACCGACAATGGCATCGCCCGGTAGCGGCTGGCAGCAGCCGGCCATTTGTGTCAACAGATTGCCGACACCCTGGATCTGGATGTCGCCACGCTTGCCGGTACGCGGACCGGTAGGCTTGCGCGGCACCAGTTCGATCTGCTCGATACGCTCGGGCTCCAGCAACTGCTGGGCAGCGTTGACCAGATGAGCCAGGCGCAAGTCGCCAGCACCGAGCGCGGCAAACATGTCTTCGGCAGTCTTGACGTTGGTCTTCTCGGCCAAGCGCTCGAAATCAACCTGCGGCAGGCCCAGACGACTGAGCTCGCGCTCAAGCAAGGTCTTGCCGGCGGCAACGTTCTGGTCGCGAGCCTGCAGCTTGAACCAGTGGACGATCTTGGCCCGCGCCCGCGAGGTGGTGACGTAGCCCAGGTTGGAGTTCAACCAGTCTCGGCTGGGGTTGCCGTGCTTACTGGTGATAATCTCCACCTGCTCGCCAGTCTGCAGGCTGTAGTTCAACGGCACGATACGGCCATTGATCTTGGCGCCGCGGCAGTTGTGGCCGATCTCGGTGTGCACGCGGTAGGCGAAGTCCAGTGGCGTGGCCCCCTTGGGCAGGTCGATGGCGTGGCCGTCGGGGGTGAACACATAAACCCGGTCAGGCTCGATATCGACCCGCAACTGCTCGGCCAGGCCACCGATGTCGCCCAGCTCTTCGTGCCATTCCAGCACCTGGCGCAACCAGGAAATCTTCTCTTCGTAGTGGTTGGAGCTGGGCTTGACGTCCGTGCCCTTGTAGCGCCAGTGGGCGCATACCCCAAGCTCGGCCTCTTCGTGCATGCCGTGGGTGCGGATCTGCACCTCCAGCACCTTGCCCTCGGGGCCGATTACCGCGGTGTGCAACGAGCGGTAGCCGTTCTCCTTGGGGTTGGCGATGTAGTCGTCGAACTCCTTGGGAATATGCCGCCACAAGGTGTGCACGATGCCCAGCGCGGTGTAGCAGTCGCGGATTTCCGGCACCAGTACGCGCACCGCTCGCACGTCGTAGATCTGGCTGAACTCCAGGCCTTTGCGCTGCATCTTGCGCCAGATCGAATAGATATGTTTCGCCCGACCGCTGATGTCGGCATTTACGCCAGTGGCAAGCAACTCGTTCTGCAGCTGGGTCATCACGTCGCTGATGAAGCGCTCGCGGTCCAGCCGCCGCTCATGCAACAGCTTGGCGATCTGCTTGTACTGGTCGGGCTCCAGGTAGCGGAAGGAGAGGTCTTCCAGCTCCCACTTGATGTGACCGATACCCAGGCGGTGCGCGAGCGGCGCATAGATGTCGAACACTTCACGCGCGACGCGCAGGCGTTTCTCGTCGTCGGCGGACTTGACCGCACGGATTGCGCACGTGCGTTCGGCCAGCTTGATCAGTGCCACGCGCACGTCGTCGACCATGGCCACCAGCATCTTGCGCAGGTTTTCGACCTGCGCCTGCGAACCCAGCACCAGCGACTGTCGCGGGCTGAGGCTGGCACTGATGGCGGCCATGCGCAGCACGCCGTCGATCAGCTTGGAGACCACCGGGCCAAAACACTGGCTGACTTCGGCGAGGGTGACCTTGCCCTCGCGCACCGAACGGTAGATGACCGCAGCCACCAGGGAGTCCTGGTCGAGCTTGAGGTCAGCCAGAATTTCGGCGATTTCCAGGCCAGCCTGGAAGCTGGACGTACCATCCGCCCAGGAATGCTTGGCCGGGTTGCCCTTTTTCTCTACCTCATGCGCAAACTCGCAGGCTTCTTTCAGCGCTGCGCGATCCAGTGCCGAATCGACGCTTACCACATGGTCCAACCATGCTTCGAGATTGATACTGCCGTCAGTGTTGACCGGCTGGTGCACTCTCACCTGTACCATCTTTGTTTTACCTTTCCATGCAGCACACCATACGGATGTGCTGGCGATCACCGTGCGGCCGCCATTCCGTGGCAACCGCACCAAGGGGCCAGTCAGCTAGCCCGCTTCGAATAACGCCATGGCCTCGACATGCGCCGTCTGAGGAAACATGTCGAGAATCCCGGCCCTTTTTAACCGGTACCCCTGGCCGACCAGCACTTGGGCGTCTCTCGCCAGCGTGGCCGGGTTGCACGATACGTAGACCAGCCTTCTGGCCTTGAGGCGGGCGATGCCTTGCACCACCTCGAAAGCACCGTCGCGCGGTGGATCCAAGAGTACCGCAGAAAAGCCCTCGGCGGCCCATCCGGTGCCTGCCAAAGGCTGCGATAAATCGGCCTGAAAAAACCGTGCATTATGCACATTGTTGTTCCGGGCATTGGCCGCGGCCCGATCGACCATGGCCTGCACACCTTCCACTGCCACCACCTCACGCGCCTGGCGAGCCAGCGGCAGGGCAAAGTTACCCAGACCGCAGAACAAGTCCAGCACACGCTCGTCGGCCTGTGGCGCGAGCCAGGCCAAGGCCTGCTCGATCATCGCGGTATTGACCTGGGCATTCACCTGCACGAAATCGCCCGGGCGCCAGGCCAGCTCCAGCTGCCAGGGTGCCAGGGCAAAGCCCAACTGCGCAGCAGGGTCCACGGGCGCCGGCTCCCCTTCGCCTTGCAGCCACAGCTGGGCATTGGCCTGCTCGCAGAACGCTTGCAGCCTGGCCTGGTCCTCAGCCGGCAACGGCATGACGTGGCGCACCAGAACCGCCTCGGCGGTGCCACTGAACAGCTCCACATGGCCAAGCGCCTGCGGTTTGCTCAACGAGCGCAGCACCGTCGGCAAGTGGCGCAGAATCGACTGCAAGGGCTGTACCAGCACGGCACAATCGTCGATGGCAATGATGTCCTGGCTGGCTTCGGCGCGGAACCCCACCTCCAGTTGACGCGCCTTGACGTCCCAGCGCACGGCCACACGGGCCCGGCGCCGGTAGCCGAATTCCGGCCCGCTCAGGGGTGTGGCCCATTCCTCGGGTTGCACGCCGGCCACCCGCTGCAACTGCTCGGCGAGGGTGCGCTGCTTCAGCGCCAGTTGCGCTTCGTGCGGCAGGTGCTGCAGGTTGCAGCCACCGCAGCGGTCGTAGTAGCGACATGGCGCCTCACGGCGTTCGGGCCCGGCCTGCAGCAACCGCTCCAGGCGGGCTTCGACCACTTTGCCACGGGCATTGAGCACGCGTGCCTCCACGGCCTCACCGGCCAAGGCGCCGCTGACGAACCAGGTACGCCCGTCGAGGAAGGCGATGCCACGGCCGTCACCGGCCAGGCGCTCGATGTCCAGCCGTTGCTTCTTGCCCACGGGAACCTGGGGGGTGCGATTGCCGCCGGCCGGCTGGAAGCGCAGGCCGCTGTTGCTTTTTTTCTTGGACATTTAGCGTGGGTCAAACAGGCCAGTGGACAGATAACGGTCGCCGCGGTCGCAAATGATCGCAACCATCACGGCATTTTCCACTTCGCGGGACAGACGCAACATGGCCGCGACCGCACCACCAGAAGACACGCCGCAGAAAATGCCCTCTTCACGCGCAAGGCGACGGGTGGTGTCTTCGGCTTCCTGCTGCGACATGTCGACCACGCGGTCGACGCGGGTGGCGTCGAAGATTTTCGGCAGGTATTCCTCGGGCCAGCGGCGAATGCCCGGAATGGCCGAGCCCTCCATCGGTTGCAGGCCGATGATCTGCACCGCAGGGTTCTGTTCCTTGAGGTACTGCGAGCAGCCCATGATGGTACCGGTGGTACCCATGGAGCTGACGAAATGGGTAATGGTGCCCTGGGTCTGCTGCCAGATCTCCGGGCCGGTACTGTTGTAGTGGGCGATCGGATTGTCGCCGTTGGCGAACTGGTCGAGCACCAGGCCACGGCCTTCGGCCTGCAGCTTCTCGGCCAGGTCACGGGCGCCTTCCATACCCTCCTCCTTGGTCACAAGGATCAGCTCGGCGCCATAGGCCGTCATGGCGGCCTTGCGCTCGGCGGTGGAGTTGTCGGGCATGATCAGGATCATCTTGTAGCCCTTGATCGCCGCCGCCATCGCCAGGGCGATGCCCGTGTTGCCTGAGGTGGCTTCGATCAGGGTATCGCCTGGCTTGATCTGGCCACGCAGTTCGGCGCGAGCGATCATCGACAGTGCCGGGCGGTCCTTCACCGAGCCGGCGGGATTGTTACCTTCGAGCTTGAGCAGGAGGGTATTGCTGGTTTCGCCAGCGATGCGCTGCAGGCGAACCAGTGGCGTATTGCCGACGCAATCGGCGATGGTTGGGTACTGCAAGGTCATGGGCGTATTTCGCAATCCGGACGGCGGGGTGCCTATCATACCGGCAAACCCTTCGCGGCCATATCACGCAATCTGTAGTGCATATAGCTACAAGCTATAACGGTGTGACATGTGCTGGCCTCTTCGCGGGTAAACCCGCTCCTACGGGGATCCGCTAGCCTGTAGGAGCGGGTTTACCCGCGAAGAGGCCGGCACATGCAACGGCAACTTCATCCACAAGCGCAACCCGCGCTTGCCATTCTGCGCCCACAAGGTCCCGCCCTGGCGCTGAATGGCACTGCGGGCGATGCTCAAGCCCAGACCGAAGCCCCCATCCCCCGGCCGAGAACCGTCCAGCCGCGAGAACGGCGCGAAGATCCGCTCCAGGTCCTCTTCAGCCACACCGCCACCTTCATCCTCCAACCATAGCCACCAATAACCGCCTTCGCGCTGGCCTCCCAGCCGCACCACCCCCTCGGCCGGCGAGTGACGAATGGCATTGCGCAACATGTTCTCCAGCGCCTGAGCCAGGTGGTTGAGGTTGCCCTGCACCCAGCAGTCGGCCGGCACTTCGCAGCGCAATTGCGCAGGCGACCAGCCGCTCTCGTAGCTGGCATTTTCGGCCAGCAACTCCCACAAGGCATGGACCTCGATCGGCTCCAGGTTCATCGGCGCACGCTCGGCGTCCTGCCAGGCCAGTTGCAGGGTGTCTTCGACCAGTTGCTGCATGCAGTCCACTTCACGGATCAGGCGATCACGCAGACGCTGCAGGTCGGTTTCACCATCGCAGGCCACCCGCAGCCGGCTCAGCGGCGTACGCATTTCGTGGGACAGGTCGCGCAGCAACTGCTGCTGCATAGCCACCGTGCCTTGCAGCCGCTCGGCCATCTGGTCAAAGGCACGCGCCAGTTCGCCCAACTCGTCATGCCGGGCGATGGTGCGCGAGTCCAGGCGGGCCGACAGCTGATCGGCCCGCCAGGCATTGGCCTGCTCGCGAAGTTGATTGAGCGGCACGATCAACATGCGGTACAGGCCTACACACAACAGCAAGGTGAACAGCCCCGGGATAATGCCATTGGTGACGATGCGCCACAGCACGCGGTGCTGGCCCGGATTGAAGCGCTGCGGCAGCTCGATCACCAGCATGCCCTGCTCCGGCGCCCCCGGGAACGGTATGCGCACCCACGGCTGGTCGACGCTGCGCCGACTCATGGGCCAATCGACACCGCGCAGGCGCGTCAGACGCTGCATGATCTGCGGGTTGAGTGTGGCGTTGTCGAGCGGCCGCAGGTTGATGTCGAGCACGCCAACCCAGCCCCGTTCGCGCTGATGCATGGCCGCCACCCATTGGTCCAGCCCTGCCCGACCGCCGCTGCGCCAGGCCTTTTCAGCTTCGGCGGCATAGCCCAGCAACGTCTGCCGTGCCGGCTGCGAGAGGAAGGCGTTCTGGGTTTCCATGTGCCGGCCCCAGGTATAACTGAGGCCGATCATCAGCAGGCAGAAGCCCACCAGCAAGATGGCCAGCTTCCAGAACAGCGAATGGCGGTCGAGCATGGTTCACTCTGCCTCGCCGGCACTGAGCACGTAACCCTTGCCCCACACGGTGCGGATCTGCCGTTCGTGATAACCGATGCCCTTGAGCTTGCGGCGGATCTGGCTGACGTGCATGTCCAGGCTGCGGTCGTGCCGTGAATAGCCGCGCTGCAACACCTGCTGGTACAGGAACGGCTTGCTGAGGACCTCGTCGAGGTTGCGGTTGAGGATGTCCAGCACGCGGTATTCGCTGGGGGTCAGACCTGCCAGGCGATTATCCAGGCACACGTCACACAACCCCTCGTCGAACTGCAGCTCGCCGCAGTTGGCTTGCTCCAGCGGGCCTTGATGCCGCCGCTCCAGGGCCACGCGGCGCAGAATCGCCTCGATGCGCACCTGCAACTCGGCCATGCTGAATGGCTTGGGCAGGTAATCGTCAGCACCGCGCTGAAAGCCGCTGATACGGTCGGCCTCGGCTCCCAGCGCCGACATCAGGATTACCGGCGTGGCGCTGCGCCTGCGCAACTGCGCCAAGGCGTCCAACCCATCAAGCCCGGGCAGCAGGATGTCCATGAGCACAACATCGAAAGCCTGGCGGCCAGCCGTTTCCAGGCCCTCCAGGCCATTGCGGCACCAGGTGACCTGGAAGCCCCCGCGCTGCAATTCCTCTTGCAGATAGGCACCAAGAACCGGGTCGTCCTCGATGGCAAGGATATTGGAGTTGTAAATAGCTACAGGATTCATTGGCAACTGCCATTAATTCTCAATTGAGCGATTATTGAGCATTCGCCACCTGCCAGGCAACCGCGTTGCGACCAATACCCCGGCAACAGCGCATGACACATACTAAAGAGATGCAATGGTGCCGCAGGCGGAGTAACTTCGCGGCTTGGCCGTTACCACTTGACGGCATCCAGGCACATCAGAGGAGGCGATTGTGCTCGATCGTTTGGGAATCCGCAGTCGGGTCTTGCTGCTGGCACTGCTGCCGGCCGGCTTGATGGCCCTGGTGCTGGGTAGCTATTTCACCTGGCTGCAACAGAACGACCTGCGCACCCAGCTGTTGCAGCGCGGCAAAATGATCGCCGAACAACTGGCGCCACTGGCCGCACCCGCCATGGCCCGGCTCGCGCCTGCGCAACTGGAGAGAATTGCCGCACAAACCCTGGAGCAGGCCGATGTGCGCGCAGTTGCGTTCCTGGCCCCAGACCGCACGCGCCTGGCCCACGCAGGCCCGAGCATGCTCAACCTGCCGCCCAGCGGCGGTACCGGCACCCAACTCCTGCAGCGCAGTGGCAACGACGCCACCCGCTACCTGATGCCAGTGTTCGGCCACCACCGTGACCTGGCCACCGACGCCGTGCCCGCCGAAGCCGATCGCCTGCTGGGCTGGGTAGAGATCGAGTTGTCGCACGACGGCACGCTGCTGCGCGGCTACCGCAACCTGTTCACCAGCCTGTTGCTGATCCTCGCTTGCCTGGCACTCAGTGGCCTGCTGGCGCTGCGCATGAGCCGCACCATCAACGACCCTATCGAGCGCATCAAGCACGCGGTCAACCAGCTCAAGGACGGGCACCTCGAGGAACGCCTGCCGACCCTGGGCAGCCATGAGCTGGACGAACTGGCCCACGGCATCAACCGCATGGCCGAAACCCTGCAAAACGCCCACGAAGAACTGCAGCACAGCATCGACCAGGCCACCGAAGACGTGCGCCAGAACCTGGAAACCATCGAAATCCAGAACATCGAGCTGGACATGGCGCGCAAAGAGGCACTTGAGGCCAGCCGCATCAAGTCGGAGTTCCTGGCCAACATGAGCCACGAAATCCGCACCCCGCTCAACGGCATCCTCGGTTTTACCCACCTGCTGCAAAAAAGCGAGATGACACCCCGCCAGCTCGACTACCTGAACACCATCGAGAAGTCTGCTGACAACTTGCTGGGAATCATCAACGAGATCCTCGATTTCTCCAAGATCGAAGCCGGCAAGCTGGTGCTCGACAGCATACCGTTCAACCTGCGTGACCTGATCCAGGACACCCTGACCATCCTCGCTCCGGCCGCCCACGCCAAGCAGCTGGAATTGCTGAGCCTGATCTACCGTGACACACCTGCTTCGCTGGTTGGCGACCCGTTGCGGCTCAAGCAGATCCTCACCAACCTGGTCAGCAATGCCATCAAGTTCACCCGCGAAGGCACCATCGTCGTGCGCGCCATGCTGGAAGACGAGCACGAAGACTGCGCGCAGTTGCGCATCAGCGTGCAGGACACCGGCATCGGCCTGTCACCACAGGATGTGCGCACACTGTTCCAGGCCTTCAGCCAGGCTGACAACTCACTGGCCCGCCAGCCCGGCGGCACCGGTCTAGGGCTGGTGATTTCCAAGCGCCTGATCGAACAGATGGGCGGCGAGATCGGCGTCGACAGTACCCCGGGCGAAGGTTCGCAGTTCTGGATCAGCCTCAACCTGCCCAAGGCGCATGACGATGCTGAAGAACTGCCACCGCAGCCATTGCTGGGCCGCCGTGCCGCCATTGTCGATGGCCACGAACTGGCACGCCAGGCGTTGGAGCACCAGTTGCAAGACTGCGGCCTCAGCGTGAGCCTTTTCGGCTCCTATGACCAGTTGCTGCAGGGGGTGCAGGCCGCCAGCCAGGCCGGCCTGCCGTTCGAGTTCGCGGTGCTCGGGGCCAACCTGGGCAACCTGTCGCCCGAGCAACTGGGCCATTATCACCAGCAGCTCGAGCGTTACCACTGCCAGTGCGTGGTGCTGTGCCCGACCACCGAGCAGGCGCTTTACCACCCATACCTGCCTAACGGCCATGGCCAATTGCTGTCCAAGCCGACCTGCACCCGCAAGCTGCGGCGTCTCTTGCTGGAACTGGTGCAACCACGTCGACCGCTGGCCGATGCAAATAACCCCAATGGCCAGCGCCGACCGAAAATACTCTGCGTCGACGACAATGCCGCCAACCTGCTGCTGGTGAAAACCCTGCTCGAAGACTTGGGTGCCGAGGTACTGGCCGTCAACAATGGCCATGCGGCGGTACAGGCCGTGCAGGGCGAGCTGTTCGACCTGGTGCTGATGGATGTGCAGATGCCCGGCATGGACGGCCGCGCCTGTACTGAACAGATCCGCCTGTGGGAGAACACCCAAAGCGGCAACCCGCTGCCGATCGTCGCCCTCACGGCCCATGCCATGGCCAACGAAAAACGTGCGTTATTGCACAGCGGCATGGACGACTACCTGACCAAACCGATCAGCGAACGGCAACTGGCCCAGGTGGTGATGAAGTGGACCGGCCTGAGCCTGGGCACACCGCAGCAGGCGCAGGCCGAGTTGCTGACCAACGGCGACGAACTGAAGGTACTCGACCCCGAAGAGGGCCTGCGCCTGGCCGCTGGCAAGGCAGATCTGGCGGCTGACATGCTGAGCATGCTGCTGGCGTCGCTGGATACGGACCGTGAAGCCATACGCGCCGCCCGCGCAGCCGATGACCGCAATGGCCTGATCGAGCAAGTACACCGTCTGAACGGTGCCTCACGCTATTGCGGCGTGCCGCAATTAAGGGCAGCGTGCCAACGCAGCGAAACCTTGCTGAAGCAGGACAATCCGCAGGCGCAGCAGGCCCTGGATGAACTGGACAGCGCGATCAGCCGGCTGGCGGCACAGGCCAGATTGAGCGCTTGAGTGGATCTCGGCCTCGCTGGGTATGCCTTGACAGGCAGCGCCCCACCCAAAACATGCATTGCAAAGGAGTTCCACCATGCGCGCCCTGTTGTTCAGCAGCCAGCACTACGACCAGGAAAGCTTCACCGAGGCTGCCCGCGGCACCACCCTGGAGCTGCATTTCCAGCCCGCCCGCCTGACCCTCGACACCGCCGCCCTGGCAGATGGCTTTGAGGTGGTCTGCGCCTTCATCAATGATGAACTCGGCGAACCGGTGCTGCAGCGCCTGGCCGCAGCTGGCACGCGGTTGATCGCGCTGCGCTCGGCCGGCTACAACCACGTCGACCTGGCCGCCGCCCAGCGCTTGGGCCTGGCCGTGGTGCGGGTGCCGGCCTACTCGCCACACGCCGTTGCCGAGCATGCCGTGGCGCTCATCCTGGCACTCAACCGGCGTCTGCATCGGGCCTACAACCGCACTCGCGAAGGCGACTTCACCTTGCACGGGCTGACCGGTTTCGATCTGCACGGCAAAACCGTCGGGGTGGTCGGTACCGGCCAGATCGGTGCCGCCTTTGCCCGCATCATGGCCGGTTTCGGCTGCAAGCTGCTGGCGTACGACCCCTACCCCAACCCAGAGCTGCTGGCCCTTGGCGCCCGCTACATGCCCCTGCCCGAGCTATTGCGCGAAGCCCGCATCATCAGCCTGCACTGCCCACTGACCGAGCACACTCGCCACCTGATCAATGCGCAAAGCCTGGCCCAGTTGCAGCCCGGCGCCATGCTGATCAACACCGGTCGCGGTGCGCTGGTCGACACCCCTGCGCTGATCGACGCACTGAAGAGCGGCCAGCTTGGCTACCTGGGCCTGGACGTCTACGAAGAAGAAGCCCAACTGTTCTTCGAGGACCGCTCCGACCTGCCCTTGCAAGACGATGTGCTAGCTCGGCTGCTGACCTTCCCCAACGTGATCATCACCGCCCACCAGGCTTTCCTCACCCGCGAGGCGCTGGATGCCATTGCCGCGACCACACTGGACAACATCAACCGCTGGGCGGCAGGCAATCCACAGAATCTGGTAATGGGTTAGTGCTAGGATACGCGGCATTTCTGGAGGACCCATGGTCGAACACGATTTTCGCTACACCCTTTTCAACCCGCAACACACCCTGATCGAGTGCCGTGCGTTGGTGCCAGGCCGCTATCAGGTCACCGGCAACGGCGGCTCGATGCACAAAGGCGACAGCCTGCTGGTCACGCTCAAGGGCAGCAAGGATTTGTCCATGCGCCTGACCGTGGAAAGCGTGCGCCACCTGATCAACCCACGCGGCCAGTGGGTTGCCGTGGCGAGCGGCCCGGTGTTCAACGAGCTGGAAATCCTCACCTGGCAGGTCGAATGCGATCGCTGCGATGCGGTGCTGGGCTTCGATTTCGCGGTAGACGCCAAGCTCGGCAAGGCAGCTCGTCAACCGGCTGCCAGTGCCCGTATCGCAGAGCTGGGCTGGGCCAGCCGTGGCGAAAAACACCTGTGCCCACGTTGCCAGGAGAGCGCCGAGTGAAGAATCTGCTGACCGGCGTGCTGATTGCAACCGGCCTGCTCGGCTGCGCCACAGAACCTTCCAAGCTGCAGCAGGAGCGCAGCTACGTGCTGGAGTGGATTGGCGAACGACCACTGATCGACTACAGCCACCTGACCCTGACACTGGCCAGCGACGGCCGTGCCTATGGCAACGGCGGCTGCAACCACTGGTTTGCGCCTTACACGCTCGATGGCGAGCACCTCAGCTTCGGCAAGGTCGGCAAGACCCGCAAGCTGTGCGCACCCGCGCTGATGGAACAGGAAAAGCGCTTCCTGCAGGCGCTGGAAACGGTAGAGCGTTGGGATGTGTCACCGGTGGAGCAGATACGCTTCTGGCCGGCCGAAGGCAAGCCGCTGCGCTTCTGGCCCGAGGAAGGCTGAGGATTGCCGGGGCCGCTTTGCGGCCCCGAATGCATCAGGCGCCTTTCAGGGCCTTGATCTTGGCCTGCAACCCTTCCAGGGTCTGCTCGCCCATCAACTGCTCACGCACCTTGCCCTTGTCGTCAATGATGTAGGTCACCGGCAAGGCCTCGCTGCGTGGCAGGTCATAGCGCTCGGCCGGGTCCTGGGCCAGCACGGTGAAACCGATGCCCAGGGTTTCGGCAGCCTGCTTCAGGTCCTGCCCCTGCAGGCCATCGAAGTTCACCCCCACCACCTTGACGCCATCAGCCGCCCACTGCTTGGCCGCTGCGTTCAGTTCCGGGATTTCGGTACGGCACGGCCCGCACCACTCAGCCCAGTAGTTGAGCACCAGCCAGTGCCCTTCGATCTGTTCGGCCTTAACCGTATTACCGTGTTGGTCCACGCCATAATCGGCACCGCAACCACCGAGCAACAGGCTCGCGGTGATGGCCAGTACTGCTGCCAAACGCCTTGCCATGGGTCAATCCTTCTCGAGTTTTAAAGCAAATTGGTCAGTCGCTGCGGTTAGAATAGCCGCCACACCCAGCTGGATGCGACCCGACATGACTGACCTCACGCTCTATCATAACCCGCGCTGCTCGAAATCCCGCGGCGCCCTTGAACTGCTCGAAGCCCGCGGCCTGGCCCCGACCATCGTGCGCTACCTGGAAACCCCGCCCGACGCTGCCACCCTCAAGGCCTTGCTCGGCAAGCTGGGCATCGCCCCGCGCCAATTGCTGCGCAGCGGCGAGGACGAATATAAAACACTGAACCTGGCCGACCCGGCACTGACCGACGCGCAACTGATCGAGGCCATGGCCCAGCACCCCAAACTGATCGAGCGGCCGATCCTGGTTGCCGGTGACAAGGCCGTGGTCGGTCGTCCGCCAGAAAAAGTGCTGGAGATCCTGCCGTGAGCGCGCCCTACATCCTGGTGCTGTATTACAGCCGCCATGGAGCGACCAGCGAAATGGCCCGGCACATCGCCCGCGGTATCGAGCTGGCCGGCATGGAGGCGCGCCTGCGCACGGTGCCCGCGATTTCCACCGAATGCGAAGCGGTGGTCCCGGATATTCCGGCCAGTGGCGCGCTGTACGCCACCCTTGATGACCTGCGCCACTGCGCAGGCCTGGTACTGGGCAGCCCGACCCGGTTCGGCAACATGGCAGCGCCACTCAAGTACTTCCTGGATGGCACCAGCAGCCTTTGGCTAGGCGGTGAGCTGGTCGGCAAACCGGCTGGCGTGTTCACCTCCACCGCCAGCCTGCACGGCGGCCAGGAAACGACTTTGCTGTCGATGATGCTGCCACTGATGCACCACGGCATGTTGGTGATGGGCCTGCCCTACAGCGAGTCGGCACTGCTCGAGACCCGCGGCGGCGGCACGCCTTATGGCGCCAGCCACCACGCAGGTGCCGATGGCAAGCGCGAACTCGACTCCCACGAAATCACCCTGTGCCGCGCCCTGGGCCAACGCCTGGCGACCACGGCCAAGGCCCTGGAGGCGGCGCGTGGCTAGAAAGCCCAAGGTATTGCCACCGCTGCAATGGCTGGTACCACGCCTGCGCCTGACGCGGGCATTCAGCCTGGCATGCTTCTTCGGCCTGATCGCCCTGCTGGTGGTGAACAACCTGTGGTTCGCCAACCTGCACGGGGCCCGGGTCGAGGTGATCCTGGCGATCGAATTGGTGCCGTTGCTGTTGCTGCTGCCAGGCATGCTGAAAGGCAGCGCCCGGGCGCATGCCTGGACCTGCTTCGTGGTGAATATCTATTTCATCAAGGGCGTGCTGGCGGCGTTCGACCCGGCCCGGGCGGTATTCGGCTGGCTTGAAGTGCTGGTGAGCCTGGGGCTGTTCATTGCCGGGCTACTGTACGTGCGCTGGAAGTTCCAGCATGAGCGGCGCATGGCAGGCGAAGGCAGTTAGATTTTTCGCGGGCACGCCCGCTCCCACAGGTACTGCACAGGCCTTAAGTGCGGTGCGATTCCTGTGGGAGCGGGCGTGCCCGCGAATGGGAGCAACACAAGGCTCAATGGTTGACGGTGTGCGCCAGCATCACCGACAACTGGCACAGCGGCCGCCCGCTCTCTGCATGCCACTGGTTGAACGCCTGCTGCACCAGAGCCAGGTCGCGCTGGCTGGTTGGCTGCTTGTCGATCACCTTCTGTGCAATCAACGCCGCTGCCATGTCATCGGTCGGGATGAAGGTGTCCTTGCCGACCATGCGCAAAAACCGTGGCGCCGACAACCCGCCCAACTGGTTGCCGTGCTTGGCCAGGTACTTCCACAAGCCGACAATGTCGGTCACTGGCCAGTCGGCGATAAATGCCCCAAAACTGCCATGCGCCTTGGCGATATCCAGCACCATTTGCGCATTGCGCGGCACGCTCTTGAGCTTGCCCAGGTGGCGAATGATGCGCTCGTCGTGCATTAGCCGCTCCAGATGCTCGGCACCCATCAACACCACTTTCTCCGGATCGAAGCCGAAGAACACCTGCTCGAACGCCGGCCACTTGGCGTCCACCAGGCTGTGCTTGAGCCCGGCGCGAAACACCCGCAGGGCCAGCGTCGACAGGTAGCGGTCGTCACTGATGTCGCGCAGTTGCGCCGGCGTGCGCGGCTGCGGCAGGAAAGCCTCCAGCGCCTGGGCCGAGCCAAAGCGGTTAAGGCAGTACTCATGCAACCACTGGTAATCGCGCATGGGCTCAGATGTTCAGCACGTCGAGGAAACGCGGGGTAGCGTTTTCGTCGATCTTCAGGCTGGTGAAGTCAAACAGGTTCCGGTCGGCCAACTGCGACGGAGCCACGTTCTGCAGGGCACGGAAGATGCTCTCGGTACGGCCCGGGTGCTTGCGTTCCCACTCCACCAGCATGTCCTTGACCACCTGGCGCTGCAGGTTTTCCTGCGAGCCGCACAGGTTGCACGGGATGATCGGGAATTCCTTCATGTCCGAGTAGGCCTGGATGTCCTTCTCGCTGCAGTAGGCCAGCGGGCGGATCACCACGTTGCGGCCGTCGTCGGCGCGCAGCTTCGGCGGCATGCCCTTGAGCGCGCCGTTGAAGAACATGTTGAGGAAGAAGGTTTCGACGATGTCGTCGCGGTGATGCCCCAGCGCCATCTTGGTAGCGCCAATTTCGTCGGCAAAGGTGTACAGGGTACCGCGGCGCAGACGAGAACACAGCGAGCAAGTGGTCTTGCCTTCGGGTACCAGCTCCTTTACCACCGAGTAGGTATCCTTCTCGACGATGTGGTACTCGACACCCAGTTCCTTGAGGTAGGCCGGCAATACGTGCTCAGGGAAGCCCGGCTGTTTCTGGTCCATGTTCACCGCCACGATCTGGAACGTGATCGGTGCCACCTTCTGCAGGTGCAACAGAACGTCGAGCATGGTGTAGCTGTCCTTGCCGCCGGACAGGCAGACCATGACCTTGTCGCCATCCTCGATCATGTTGTAGTCGGTGATGGCTTCGCCAGCGAGACGACGCAGGCGTTTTTGCAGTTTGTTCTGGTTGACCGAGAGGGTGCCCATAGCGCTTGGATCCGCGAGGTGTGACAAAAGCCGGCTATTTTACGCACAAACGCAGCATCGCTGTAGGCATTCCGATAAAGACTTCAATGTAATCAACAGCACCGCTTACAGCGCAATTTGCTCTAAAAAGCGCGGTTTATGTGGGTAACGGCTTCCTATACTGCCACATAAGGCCACATTACCGCTTGCATCGGTGTTAGGGCCTCGGGCCGCTTGCGCTCCATATTGGGGGGCGTTTGGCAACATTGAGAGGAGTGATCGGCATGATTCATCACGTTGTGGGGCTGTTTACCCATCCCGATCAGGAATGGCGGGAGATTCGTGGCGAAGAAGAAACCATCAGCCACATGTACCTGACGCACACCCTGATCCTCGCGGCGATTCCGGCCGTTTCGGCGTTTATCGGTACTACCCAGGTGGGCTGGGTGATCGGTGACCGACCGGCAGTGATGCTGACCATGGAAAGCGCTGTCTGGATGAGCATCATGTCATACCTGGCCATGCTCGCCGGGGTGGCGGTAATGGGCGCGTTCATCCACTGGATGGCCCGCACCTACGATGCCAACCCGTCCATGGCGCAATGCATCGCTTTTGCCACCTACACCGCCACCCCCTTGTTCATCGGCGGCCTGGCGGCGCTTTACCCGCACCTGTGGCTGGGCATGCTGATCGGCACAGCCGCCATCTGCTACACGGTATACCTGCTGTATGTCGGCTTGCCGACGTTCATGAACATACCATCGGATGAAGGCTTCCTGTTCTCCAGCTCGGTGCTGGCAGTAGGCTTGGTGGTACTGGTGGCAATCATGGCGGCTACCGTCATTATCTGGGGACTGGGCGTGGGGCCCGTCTACACCAACTAGAACAGACTGAACCAACACTGGGGCATCAACCAGGGGCCGCCGCAAGGCGGCTTCTGGCTGTGCGCTGACCGGTGACTCGGCAAGCCACCTGCGCTTGCGGCATAATGCCTGGTCAGGAGAACCGCCCCGCCATGCCCGAGCAGCTCAAACAACGCGTCGAAACCTGTTACCTGCAAGCCGAAGCCTTTTTCAAACGCCGCTTCCCGCGCCCGGAGGTCAGCTTCAAACTGCGCGGGCAAAAAGCCGGCGTCGCCCACCTGCACGAAAATCTGCTGCGCTTCAACCTGCAGCTCTACCGCGAAAACCAGGAAGACTTCCTGCGCCAGACCGTGGCCCATGAAGTGGCGCACCTGGTTGCCCACCAACTGTTTGGCGACCGTATCCAGGCCCACGGTGAAGAGTGGCAATTGATCATGCGCGGGGTGTATGAGCTGCCGCCCAATCGTTGCCACAACTATGACGTGCAACGGCGTGCAGTGACCCGCTACATCTACCGCTGCCCGTGCCCGAAAAGCGACTTCCCGTTTACCGCGCAGCGGCACAGGCTGGTGCACCAGGGGCGACGATACCTGTGCAAGCGGTGCCGGGAAGTCCTGGTGTACAGCGGCGAGACGCGGGTCGAATAGACCGGGTTTCGCCTGCACCGGCCCTTTCGCGGGCAAGCCCGCTCCTACAGGTGCAGCGCACGTCTCGAGAATTGCACGCCCCCCGTAGGAGCGGGTTTACCCGCGAAAGGGCCAGAACAGGCAATGCACAAATTCCAGGCATAAGAAAGGCGACCCGAGAGTCGCCTTCCTGTACCAGCCTGCGCCTTACTTCTCGACGAAAGCTCGCTCGATCAGGTAGTCACCCGGTTCGCGCATGCGCGGGGAGATCTTCAGGCCGAAGCTGTCCAGCACTTCACTGGTCTCGTCGAGCATGCTCGGGCTGCCACAGATCATCGCGCGGTCGTCTTGCGGGTTGATCGGCGGCAGGCCGATGTCACTGAACAGCTTGCCGCTGCGCATCAGGTCGGTCAGACGGCCCTGATTTTCGAACGGCTCACGGGTCACGGTCGGGTAGTAGATCAGCTTGTCGCGAACCGACTCACCGAAGAACTCGTTCTGCGGCAGGTGCTCGGTGATGAACTCGCGGTAGGCGACTTCGTTCACGTAGCGCACGCCATGGACCAGGATCACTTTTTCAAAGCGCTCGTAGGTTTCCGGATCCTGGATGACGCTCATGAACGGCGCCAGGCCAGTACCGGTGCTCAGCAGGTACAGGTGCTTGCCAGGGTTCAGGTCGTCGAGTACCAGGGTACCGGTAGGCTTCTTGCTGATGATGATCTCATCGCCTTCCTTCAGGTGTTGCAGCTGCGAGGTCAGCGGGCCGTCCGGTACCTTGATGCTGAAGAATTCAAGGTGCTCTTCCCAGTTCGGCGAAGCGATGGAGTAGGCACGCATGAGCGGACGGCCGTTGTCCTGCTGCAGGCCGATCATCACGAACTGACCGTTCTCGAAGCGCAGGCCCGGGTCGCGGGTGCACTTGAAGCTGAACAGGGTGTCGTTCCAGTGGTGCACACTGAGGACACGTTCGTGGTTCATGTTGCTCATCGATGGGGCTCCTGAAGAAAAACGCGCGCGCAAAGCGCACAGTTGCGCAATAGTTTAGGGGCAGCGACAATATCTGTTAACTGGATTATCAAGATATGTGTTATCGGTTATATCGATATGCGATTCACACTCCGTCAAATGCAAGTCTTCGTTGCTGTCGCCCAGCACCAAAGCGTCTCTCGGGCCGCCAGCCTGTTGGCGCTGTCGCAGTCGGCTGCCAGCACCTCTATCACCGAGCTGGAGCGCCAATCGAGCTGCCAGCTGTTCGACCGTGCCGGCAAACGCCTGGCCCTCAATGCCTTGGGCCATCAACTGCTGCCACAAGCAGTAGCCCTGCTTGACCAGGCCAAGGAAATCGAAGACTTGCTCAACGGCAAATCCGGTTTCGGCTCGCTGGCGGTCGGCGCCACACTGACCATCGGCAACTACCTGGCCACCCTGCTGATCGGCAACTACATGCAGACACACCCGGAAAGCCAGGTAAAACTGCATGTTCAAAATACTGCGCATATCGTGCAACAGGTCGCGCACTACGAAATTGATCTGGGTCTAATCGAAGGCGACTGCAATCACCCCGACCTGGAGGTTCAGCCGTGGGTCGAGGACGAACTGGTGGTGTTCTGTGCGCCACAGCACCCACTGGCGAAACTGGGCCGCGCCGATATCGAAAGCCTTTCGCAAGAGGCATGGATCCTGCGCGAACAAGGCTCAGGCACGCGCCTGACCTTCGACCAGGCCATGCGCCATCACCGCGCCAACCTGAATATTCGCCTGGAGCTGGAGCACACCGAAGCGATCAAGCGGGCGGTGGAGTCGGGCCTGGGCATCGGTTGCATTTCACGTCTGGCCCTGCGTGACGCCTTCCGCCGTGGCAGCCTGGTACCTGTGGAAACCCCGGAACTGGACCTGCTGCGCCAGTTCTACTTCATCTGGCACAAACAAAAGTACCAGACCTCGGCCATGCGTGAGTTTCTCGAGCTATGCCGCAACTTCACTGCGGGCTTTACCCGCAGCGATGAAATCGTGCTGCCGCCGATCGCTTAAAGCAGGATCACCCCCCACACCAACGCCACCATGGTCAGTGCCACCAGCTGTGCGGCGCTGCCCATGTCCTTGGCGTTTTTCGACAGAGGGTGGCGCTCCAGCGAAATGCGATCGATGGCCGCCTCCACCGCCGAGTTGAACAGCTCGACGATCAGCCCCAGCAGGCAAACCACAATCATGATTGCCCGTTCGGCGCGGCTGACCGGCAACCACAAGGCGATCGGGATCAGCAGCACATTGAGCAGCACCAACTGGCGGAATGCGGCCTCGCCCTTGAAGGCGGCTCGCAGGCCGTCCAGCGAGTAGCCAGCGGCGTTCAAGATGCGTTTGAGGCCGGTCTGGCCCTTGAATGGCGAGGTCATGTAAGTCACTTCACAGCAGAAAGGCCAGCAGACTAGACCGGCTCGGGTCAAAAAAGCGTGAAGCCACGCGCACTCAGTTGCTGGCAACCGATTCCAGTTGTTGCAGCAGCAACGCAGCCTGGGTCCGGGTACGCACACCCAGCTTGCGGAAGATCGCGGTAACGTGGGCCTTGATGGTCGCTTCCGACACGCTCAGCTCATAGGCGATCTGCTTGTTCAGCAAGCCTTCACAAACCATGGTCAGTACGCGGAACTGCTGCGGCGTGAGGCTGGCCAAGCCTTCGCTGGCGGCCTTGGCCTCGGCCGAAACATCGACCTTTTCGAACGCCTGCGGCGGCCACCAGACCTCACCGTCAAGCACCTTGCGCACCGCATCCTGGATCACTTCCAGGGTGCTGGACTTGGGAATGAAACCACTGGCGCCGAACTCGCGGGACTTGACCACCACGGCGGCCTCTTCCTGTGCCGAAACCATCACCACGGGGATCTGCGGGTACTGCCCGCGTAGCAGCACCAGACCGGAAAAACCGTAGGCACCCGGCATGTTCAAGTCCAGCAGCACCAGGTCCCAGTCGGCTTTTTCGCTCAGGCGGGTTTCCAGTTCGGCAATGCTCGCAACTTCGACCAGACGCACATCGGAGCCAAGCCCGAGGGTAACGGCCTGGCGCAGGGCGCCACGGAACAGTGGGTGGTCATCGGCAATCAGGATTTCGTATGTGGCCATCGATCTAAGGATCCTGTTCTGTGCCAGGCACTCGAGAGGAAGGGAAGCGCCCGGCGGGAAACGGCGCCAAGGATGCCGAGCACGTTCAAGGGTGATCAAGCCAATCGCCCTGCCGTCTCGCCCACCCTGGCTGCCAGCTCAGTCATTATGAACCAAAGCAGGGGTTGTGCCCCTTGGACTATAGGAAGGTATGCAAACGCTGGTGGGTGTCGTCCTGCTCGTCAAGTGGCAGCCGCCGCTTGCCGCTCAGGTAATGCAAGCTGAACACATCCAGATAGGCATCCAGCGCCTGCGAGGCCTGGCTGTCGCCAGCAAGGTCCAGGCACATGGCCGCAACTTCTGCCGTACAGAAATGATCATCGCGCTTGGAGCGCCGCAGGCGGTAGCGCGACATCTGCTCGGCTTGCAGGCTCAACACCGGGAAGCGGTCCAGGTACGGGCTTTTGCGGAACATCTTGCGCGCTTCAGTCCAGGTGGCATCCAGCAGGATGAACAGTGGACGCTTGCCCGGCTCGCGCACCACCTCGCTGACCACCCGCTCCTGGGCAACGAACTCGCCCGGAAAAACGATATAGGGCTGCCAGCTCGGGTCATCGAGCAAGGCCAGCAGGCGCTCGTCAACCGCGGTGCGCAACCAGCCGAAGGCCCAGGTGTCTTCAATCAGGTCGGCAATCAACCAGCCGGTGTTGGTGGGTTTCAGCGGCTCGGTGTCGTGCATCAGCAGGCACACACCCGCGTCAGCCTGCACCCTAGGCTTCCAGGCACACAGGCAATGGGTAGCAATGACCCGGCAATCCGGGCAACGCTCGGCACGCGAGCCGCGGGCGATGAAAGGCTTGTTGCTGCGGGCCAGGCGTTCGGCGCGCAGACGCGCTACCGCATGGCTCATGCCGGCAGGCCTCTGGACAGATTGGAAATGGGCACAAGGATGACTCGGAGAAAACAAGGCTGCCAGTCTACCAGAACAGGTGGCAATTGCTGTGCAGCCGGCAAAGCGCTCCTTATAATCGGTTTTTTACCGTGCCGGACCTCGCCGCGCGCAATTTCACGGAACGCCGTCGGCCCGCGCATGTCAAAGCGCCAGTCATCGAACCAGGAGAGATTCATGCTGCGCCTTATTGCCCCCGCCCTGAGCCTGCTGCTCGCCCTGCCTCTGGCAGCCCAGGCGGCATCCAAGCAGGATTATGACCTGAACACCCTGCTGCAGAAGGTCGCCAAAGAGAGCAGCGTCGGCACCCCGCGCGCAATTAACGAGGACATCCTCGATCAGGGTTACACCGTTGAAGGCAAGGCGCTGGTCAACCATCTGAGCGTACGCCAGAGCCACGCAGAGCGCATGCAGGCCAACCCTGAGCAAGTGCGTAGCCAGCTCGGCGACAGCGTGTGCCGCAACAACGGCTTCCGCAACCTGATGTCCAAGGGCGCGGTCATGGTCTACCGCTTCACGGTCTACAAAACCAACCAGCCAGTCATGGACCAAGCCTTCGACAACGCCAGCTGCCTGGCCGGCAACAAGAAGAAATAAGCATAGCGTCAAGGCTACGCTTTCTCGTCCTCATGAGCGCGCCAGCGACCTTCAGCGGCATCGGCGCGCATCTCCGCCAACAGCGCCTGCAAGTATCGCGACCGGCACTCCAGCCCCGACAGCCTGCGGCGGCACTCGGCTTCAAGGCTCAGGTGATGCACCTGGGCGGCGTTCTCCAGCTGCTGGTAGAGCTGCCGGTCCACTTCGATGACCAAGCGATGCATACCGCCACCTCCTGCATCGACACATTTCGCTCTACCAGTTAACCAAACCCGTGCTGCCGATGGCCGCAGGCCGACAGGCGGCTGCGCCGAACACCTCGGCACGATCGGGCGCAAGGGTCTAGATTGAGGTCAGAGGTATTGGTGCAGAAGGAGACGTCGCATGCCTTACCATTCGAATGAACTGCTGTTCAGCCACTTCCGCGACAACAATATCGACCTGAGCAATATCGAAGCACAACTGCAACTGGTTGCCCCCAACAGCCCCAACCTGCCGCTCTACCGCGACATGATGCTGACCATCCTGCGCATGGCCCATGACGACAGCGACCGCTGGAGCGCCAAGATCACCCTGCAGGCCCTGCGCGAACTGGACCAGTCGTTCCGCACCCTGCAGCGCTACAAGGACCGACGCAAAGTGACCGTGTTCGGCTCGGCACGCACCCCGCAGGAACATCCGATGTACGCCCTGGCCCGCGAGCTGGGCGCCACTCTGGCGCGCTCCGACCTGATGGTCATCACCGGTGCCGGCGGCGGCATCATGGCGGCTGCCCACGAAGGGGCCGGCAGCGAGCACAGTCTGGGCTTCAACATCACCTTACCCTTCGAACAACATGCCAACCCGACGGTGAACGGTACCGACAAACTACTGCCGTTCCACTTTTTCTTCATCCGCAAATTGTTCTTCGTCAAGGAGGCCGATGGCCTGGTGTTGTGCCCTGGCGGCTTCGGCACCCTGGATGAAGCGCTGGAGGTACTGACCTTGATCCAGACCGGCAAGAGCCCACTGGTGCCGGTTGTGCTACTGGATTCGCCGGGCGGAAGCTTCTGGCACGACTGCCTGGACTTCATCAGCCGCCAGCTCGAAGAAAACCGCTACATCCTGCCCAGCGACCTGAAACTGGTGCGCCTGGTGCACAGTGCCGACGAGGCCGTTGAGGAAATCAACCAGTTCTACAGCAACTACCATTCCAGCCGCTGGTTGAAGAGCCAGTTCGTGATTCGCATGCATCACCCGCTCAGCGAAGCGGCGCTGTATGACATTCAGGAAGGTTTTGCCGATTTGCGCCTGAGTGGCAAATATCACCAGCAAGCGGATAGCAGCGCCGAGCACGAAGTTGGCAATTACAGCCACCTGACCCGCCTGTCATTCGCCTTCAACGGCCGGGATCAGGGCCGCTTGCGTGAGTTGGTGGATTTCATCAACCTGCCGGAGAACTGGGCCAAGCCGGAGCCGATGCATACCACGCAGAGGGCCAGGCAGGCGCTGAAAGTGAGTTGATGCTTTTCTGTAACAGCTCGCGTGATACCTGCTGGGGCAACACCTGGTCGATGGTTGGGCATAGACCGTTGCAGGAGCGGGTTCACCCGCGAAAGGGCCGGGCCTGCCAGCCAATCTTCCCGGCCATTCACCGTCGCAGCCGCCACCGTATTCGCGGGTGAACCCGCTCCTACAATGGAATGGAGACAGCCTGGGGAATTTGGCAAAACAGATTATCCGCTACGGGCACATACAGAGCGTCAATAATCGTCGAGATCACGCCCATTGAGCAGACGGCCGATCATGTCCATGGGGAACCCACGGTAAGCCAGGAACCGGGTCTGCTGGGCGCGGCTGCGCGGATCTTGCGGGCGCTGCCCAGCAAACTTGCGCTGCCACACGTCTCGCATACGCTCACCCCAATTCACCTCGCTTTCACGCAGGGCCTGGTCGATGTCTGCACGCGCCAAACCACGCTGACATAGCTCTTCGCGAATACGCGCAGGGCCATAGCCAGAGCCGGAACGATAACGGATGAAACTCTCAAGGTAGCGGGCTTCACTAAGCAGCCCTTCTTCGGCGAGCCGATCGAGTTCAGGCTCGATCAACTCGTCCGAAGCGCCGCGCTGACGCAACTTGCGCGTCAGCTCGACTCGACCGTGCTCACGTCGTGCGAGCAGGTCCATGGCTGTCCGCCGGATGGCGACGGGGGTATCGAGTACGGCAGACATATTCGGCTATCTACTGCGCAATCAATAACCGGCGTCAGCGCCGGCCATGTCATCGGCATCAGCTTCGGCAGCAGCAGCTTTGCCGGCTTCAGCAACAGCGCCCGCTTTCAGCAACTTGTCACGAATCTGCTTCTCGATCTCGGCACCAATAGCCGGGTTCTCAGCCAGGTACTTGGCAGCGTTGGCTTTGCCTTGACCGATCTTGTTGCCCTGGTAGGCGTACCAGGCACCGGACTTCTCGACCAGGCCCTGAGATACCCCCAGGTCAATGATCTCGCCGTTACGGTAAATACCTTTGCCGTAAAGAATCTGGAACTCAGCCTGACGGAACGGAGGCGAGACCTTGTTCTTGACGATCTTGACGCGGGTTTCGCTGCCGACCACCTCGTCGCCTTCCTTGACCGCGCCGGTACGGCGGATGTCCAGACGGACCGAAGCATAGAACTTCAGGGCGTTACCACCGGTCGTGGTTTCCGGGCTGCCGAACATCACACCGATCTTCATACGGATCTGGTTGATGAAGATGACCAGGCAGTTGGCATTCTTGATGTTACCGGTGATCTTGCGCAGCGCCTGGGACATCAGGCGGGCCTGCAGGCCCACATGCATATCACCCATCTCGCCTTCGATCTCGGCCTTCGGCACCAACGCGGCCACGGAGTCGACAATGATCACGTCGACCGCGTTGGAGCGCACCAGCATATCGGTGATTTCAAGGGCCTGTTCACCGGTGTCCGGCTGCGAAACCAACAGGTCATCGACGTTGACGCCCAGCTTGCCGGCGTACTCAGGGTCAAGGGCATGCTCGGCGTCGACGAAGGCGCAGGTGGCACCGTTCTTCTGCGCTTCAGCGATGACAGACAGCGTCAGCGTGGTCTTACCCGACGATTCCGGGCCGTAGATCTCGACGATACGGCCTTTTGGCAGACCGCCGATACCCAGGGCGATATCCAGGCCCAGCGAGCCGGTGGAAATGGCAGGAATGCCTTGACGCTCATGGTCACCCATGCGCATGACCGCGCCTTTACCGAATTGGCGTTCGATCTGACCCAGGGCCGCAGCCAAGGCGCGCTTCTTGTTGTCGTCCATTGAAATCCTCACGTGTTCGACTTGGCCCTGACGGCCGGAATACCTGTATAAGTAGCCAGTATTATTCCACAGGCAGACGCCCGCGCAAACCCCTGTCGTCGATTTACTCGGCACCAAGCTGTAACAAGCCGTCTAACGCGGCGATCACCGTCTGTCGGCGCACCGCCTCGCGGTCACCGTCGAACTGCCGGCGTTCGCTGAACACCCGGTCGCCGTCACCCCAGGCCAGCCACACGGTGCCCACCGGTTTGGCTGGCGAGCCGCCGTCCGGCCCGGCCACACCACTCACCGCCACGGCGAAGCGTGCGCCACTGGCGGCCTGAGCTCCGCGGACCATGGCTTCGACCACTTCCTGGCTGACTGCCCCCACCTGACCGAACAACGCTTCAGGTACCCCCAGCTGGCGGGTTTTCTGGGCATTGGAATAGGTGACGTAACCGGCTTCGAACCAGGCCGAGCTGCCAGGTATGCGGGTGATGGCTTCGGCAATGCCACCACCGGTGCATGATTCGGCGGTAGTCACCTGCGCATTGAATCGGCGCAGGTGTTCACCCAGACGGGTGGCGAGCGTGGTGATCGGGTCCATGTAGGGTGCTCCTTGAGGGCGGCTCTCTACCCTATCACCCTGCTTCGAACTCTGGCTCAGGAACTTTCAGGCTGGCCCGGGCGATTTCGCTGAACGCCAGTTCGTCACGCTGCCCCAACCGCGGCAGCCCCTCAGGCCACTCCCGGCTACAGTCGAAGCCGCCCAGCTTGCGCATGTCCTCAATTGCCGAACGCCACCAGACCACCTTGCACGCGCGCTGGTAATCATCACCACTCATCACACTGCCATAGAGCAACTTGCGGCCGATGCCACGCAGCTCCCGGGGCACATGCTTGAGGCTCCATTTCACCGAGAGCCGAGTCAACCACGAGGGCTCCGGGCGGTGCGCCGGCACCTTCAGGGCCAGACCTGGCATCTTCGGATGAAAATGCTCGCCATGCCGGGCAAAGAAGATTTCTAGAATGGCATGCACGTACTGCTTCATCGCAAAGTAATGGCTGATCACGCCGCGCGCCTCGTTGATCTGCGCGCCATCCAGTTCGAAGGAAAAGGCGATCTGCTCGATCGTATGCAGGTCACGGGCATACGGCGTCCAGGTGTCGATCCGGCAGATGGCGCGCTCGGCGGTGCCTACGTTGTCGCGGGTAAAGCCCATGACACCGCTGTTACACAGCCGCAAGTCATCGGCCGGTGCTTCGCCCGACTCCGCAAGTCCTTCGGTGAAACTGCGGTAATAACTGCTGCGGGAGGCCTCGGCCCAGCTCATTTCCACCTCGTCGACCAAGAACTGCCCGGCATCGACCTGGCTGAACAGCTTTTGCGGCGACTGCAGAAATACCGTATCGGTATCGATGAACACGGTCTTGTCCGCCCACTGACCGGCCAGGGCAATGGCACAGGCCTTGCGCCGGTGGGTGTAGCCGCCGTAGCCGGCCCAGGCCTGCAGGGTCTGCTCGTCCAGTGCGATCACTTCCACCGGCCAGCCGGCAAAAGCCTGTGGCTGGTCGGTAAGCACACGGATCACCGGCAGCTCAGCCGACCTGCAACGGGCCAGGGCGGTAAGGATGCTGAGTTTTGCCTCCAGCTGGTAGATCCGGCGCTCGCCATAAAGGAGGTAGATCAGCTGTTGCGATACATAAGGGACAGGGCTGGACACATTCATCGTGCAGGTCACGGCTAGGGGCATTCATCGAGGGGCGCGCATTCTAGAGGGTTACGCGGTGCAGCTCCACCATTGCCCGCCAGACTGCGCGCATGCCCCAAAGCACGCGCCTGCATCGCAACGAAAAAGCCTGTACCATTACGGGTTTACCATCGCCAACCAGATCCCCCCTGTAAGGCCCTGAATGTCAGATCTTTCCGCACACACCCCGATGATGCAGCAGTACTGGAAGCTGAAGAACCAGCACCCGGACCAGCTGATGTTCTACCGCATGGGCGACTTCTACGAAATCTTCTACGAAGATGCGAAAAAGGCCGCGAAACTGCTGGATATCACCCTGACCGCCCGCGGTCAGTCGGCCGGCCAGTCCATCCCCATGTGCGGGATTCCGTTCCATTCGCTGGAGGGTTACCTGGCCAAGCTGGTCAAACTCGGCGAGTCGGTGGTGATCTGTGAGCAGATCGGCGACCCGGCCACCAGCAAGGGCCCGGTGGAACGCCAGGTGGTGCGCATCATCACCCCGGGCACGGTCAGTGACGAGGCACTGCTCGACGAGCGCCGCGACAACCTGATTGCCGCACTGCTCGGTGACGAGCGCCTGTTCGGCCTGGCGGTACTGGACATCACCAGCGGCAATTTCAGCGTGCAGGAGATCAAGGGCTGGGAAAACCTGCTGGCCGAACTCGAGCGCCTGAACCCGGTCGAGCTGTTGATCCCCGACGACTGGCCACGGGACCTGCCTGCGGAGAAACGCCCAGGCGCCCGCCGCCGCGCACCGTGGGACTTCGACCGCGACTCGGCACGCAAGGCCCTGTGCCAGCAGTTCGCGACCAAGGACCTCAAGGGCTTCGGCTGCGACAAGCTGACCCTGGCCATCGGTGCCGCCGGCTGCCTGCTGACCTACGCCAAGGAAACCCAGCGCACCGCCCTGCCGCACTTGCGCAGCCTGCGCCACGAGCGCCTGGATGATACGGTCATCCTCGATGGTGCCAGCCGGCGCAACCTGGAGCTGGACATCAACCTGGCCGGTGGGCGCGACAACACCCTGCAATCGGTAATCGACCGCTGCCAGACCGCCATGGCCAGCCGCCTGCTGAGCCGCTGGCTGAACCGCCCACTGCGCGACCTCAAGGTGCTGCAAGCACGCCAGGACTCGATCCGCTGCCTGCTCGACAGCTACCGCTTCGAAAAGCTGCAGCCGCAGTTGAAGGAAATTGGCGATATCGAGCGGATCCTCGCCCGTATTGGCCTGCGCAATGCCCGCCCGCGCGACCTGGCACGCCTGCGCGATGCGCTGGGCGCGTTGCCAGAGTTGCAGAACGCCATGACCGAGCTCGAAGCGCCGCACCTGGCGCGCCTGGCGGCGATTACCGGTACCTATCCGGAGCTGGCCAGCCTGCTGGAGCGGGCAATCATCGACAACCCGCCGGCGGTGATCCGCGACGGCGGTGTACTGAAGGCCGGCTATGACAACGAACTGGACGAGCTGCTGGCAATCAGCGAGAACGCCGGCCAGTTCCTGATCGACCTGGAAGCCCGGGAAAAGGCCCGTACCGGCCTTGCCAACCTCAAGGTCGGCTACAACCGTGTACACGGCTACTTCATCGAACTGCCGACCAAGCAGGCCGAGCAGGCCCCGGGCGACTACATCCGCCGCCAGACACTCAAAGGCGCCGAGCGCTTCATCACCCCGGAGCTGAAGGCGTTCGAGGACAAGGCATTGTCGGCCAAAAGCCGCGCCCTGGCCCGCGAAAAGATGCTCTACGACGCCCTGCTGGAAACCTTGATCAGCCACCTGGCACCCCTGCAGGACAGCGCAGCCGCGCTGGCCGAACTGGATGTGCTCAGCAACCTGGCCGAGCGGGCGCTTAACCTCGACCTTAACTGCCCGCGCTTTGTCGACGAACCGTGCCTGCGCATCGAGCAAGGCCGCCACCCGGTGGTGGAGCAGGTACTGACCACACCGTTCGTGGCCAACGACCTGGGCCTGGACAACAGCACGCGCATGCTGATCATCACCGGCCCGAACATGGGCGGTAAGTCCACCTACATGCGCCAGACCGCCCTGATCGTGCTGCTGGCGCACATCGGCAGCTTCGTCCCTGCGGCGAGTTGCGAGCTGTCGCTGGTCGACCGCATCTTCACGCGCATCGGCTCCAGTGACGACCTGGCAGGCGGGCGCTCGACCTTCATGGTCGAGATGAGCGAAACCGCCAACATCCTGCACAACGCCACCGACCGCAGCCTGGTGCTGATGGACGAAGTGGGCCGCGGCACCAGTACCTTTGACGGCCTGTCGCTGGCCTGGGCCGCCGCCGAGCGCCTGGCCCAACTGCGTGCCTACACACTGTTCGCCACGCACTACTTCGAACTGACCGTGCTGCCGGAGAGCGAGCCGCTGGTGGCCAACGTGCACCTGAACGCCACCGAGCACAACGAACGCATCGTGTTCCTGCACCATGTACTGCCCGGCCCTGCCAGCCAGAGCTACGGCCTGGCCGTGGCGCAACTGGCCGGCGTCCCCACGGCGGTCATCCAGCGTGCCCGCGAACACCTGGGGCGCCTGGAAACCACCAGCCTGCCGCACGAGCAGCCCCCGGCCGCAAAAGCCAAGGATGCGCCGCAGGTACCGCACCAGAGCGACCTGTTCGCCAGCCTGCCACATCCAGCCATCGAGAAGCTGGGCAAGCTGCAACTGGACGACATGACCCCGCGTCAAGCTATCGAAATGCTATATCAACTAAAGAACCTGTTATAACGGCGCCCATTACAAGCTGGTAGAATCCGCCGCGGTTTGCTGGTGCTGCAGGTTATTAGCCTGGCCTGCAGCCACATGCCCGTAAACCGCGCGGCCCTGAGAGGAAGGGCCGCCGCCGTCGCCTGAGGAGAGAATTAGAAATGACCTTCGTCGTCACCGACAACTGCATCAAATGCAAATACACCGACTGCGTGGAAGTCTGTCCGGTGGACTGCTTCTACGAAGGCCCGAACTTCCTGGTCATCCACCCGGACGAGTGCATCGACTGCGCCCTGTGCGAGCCGGAGTGCCCAGCGCAAGCCATCTTCTCGGAAGACGAAGTGCCTTCGGGCATGGAAAACTTCATCGAGCTGAACGCCGAGCTGGCGGAAATCTGGCCTAATATCACCGAGCGTAAGGATGCCCTGCCGGACGCTGAAGAATGGGATGGCAAGACCGGCAAGATTGCCGACCTGGAGCGCTGATAGCGCCCAGACGCGAAAAAGGCCCTTCGGGGCCTTTTTTGTTTTCCTACGTGCAAAAAAAAGGGGCGGTTTGACCCGCCCACATTTTTTCCGTAGTCCCTGCTTGTCCCAAACATCATCCTGATGAAATCGCTTCTTGCGATGTCCTTGGCCTTCATCCTGAAAGCCTGTGCATGTCCCTGTGCACAGTTCGAATACTAGCGGGTTGAGCCGGGCGGGCAAGCGCGAGACCTCACAGGGTATTTCCGACGACACATATGGTCAGCGGCGAATAAATCATGATTTTCAATGAGTTGTAAAAAAACAGAGCCAGGAAACGACAATGGTCTACTGAGGCTTGCATAGATAGCTTACAAAACGAGTAAGAAAAGGCTTACATGCAATGTTACCGGGGTAGCGGAATACACATTGGGTATCTGCTCTGCCCTGAAGTGCGCCCCGCCGCTCTCAAGCTTTTCCGCTACAGACGAAAACGCCCCGAGGTCATCGGGGCGTTTTGAGTGACACAGACCTTCGCTACTGGAACAAGGACTCACTGGACAGGCCATTCTTCTCAAGGATCTCGCGCAAACGCTTGAGCCCCTCTACCTGAATCTGCCGCACCCGTTCCCGGGTCAGGCCTATTTCCAGGCCAACATCCTCAAGGGTACTGCTTTCATGCCCACGCAGGCCAAAGCGACGCACCACCACCTCGCGCTGCTTGTCGGTCAGCTCACCCAGCCACTGATCGATGCTCTGCGACAGGTCGTCATCCTGCAGCAATTCGCACGGATCAGTCGGACGGTCGTCGGTCAGCGTATCAAGCAGGGTCTTGTCCGAGTCCGGGCCAAGCGACACATCCACCGACGACACCCGCTCATTCAGGCCCAGCATGCGCTTGACCTCGGTGACCGGCTTCTCCAGCAGCGTGGCGATTTCTTCTGGTGAAGGTTCGTGGTCGAGTTTCTGGGTCAGCTCGCGCGCGGCGCGCAGGTAGACGTTCAGTTCCTTGACCACGTGGATCGGCAGGCGAATGGTGCGGGTCTGGTTCATGATCGCCCGTTCGATGGTCTGGCGAATCCACCAGGTCGCATAGGTCGAGAAACGGAAACCACGCTCCGGGTCGAACTTTTCGACCGCACGGATCAACCCCAGGTTGCCTTCCTCGATCAGGTCGAGCAACGACAGGCCACGGTTCACGTAACGACGGGCAATTTTGACAACCAGGCGCAGGTTGCTTTCGATCATGCGCTTGCGGCCGGCAGGGTCACCCTTTTGCGACAAGCGCGCAAAATGCACTTCTTCTTCCGGCGAAAGCAGCGGCGAGAAACCGATCTCGTTGAGATACAACTGGGTGGCATCGAGCGCCCGGCTGTAATCGATGTACTTGTGTTGCTTGAGCGAAGAGCCCGACTTGGCCCTCGTCCGAACCGAAGATACAGCAGGTTCGTCTGACACCACATCCGTTTCCAAAACGATACCCGTCTCCATCAGGAGGACGTCATCATCGATGTCAAACTCCGGCACTTCTTTACTGAGAGCCATTGTTATAATCCTTTGCTGAGTTCGAACTCAGACTCGAGCGGCACCTTTATCCCTGGCAGCGCTTGAGCCTGTCCCCTCTACATCACAGGAACAGGCTGGGTACAACGATCAACGACGTGGCAGGAACTGGAGCGGATCGACGGGTTTGCCCTGGCGGCGAATCTCGAAATGCAGCTTCACCCGATCTGTGCCCGTAGACCCCATTTCAGCAATCGACTGCCCTGCCTTGACCTGCTGCCCCTCCCGAACCAACAGCCTGCGGTTATGACCGTAGGCACTGACGTAGGTGTCGCTGTGCTTGATGATGATCAGCTCGCCGTAGCCCCTCAAACCACTTCCGGCGTAGACCACTGCACCATCAGACGCAGCAAAAACAGGCTGTCCCAAATCACCGGCGATATCAATGCCTTTATTCAAACTACCGTTTGAAGCGAATTTTCCAATCAGCACGCCGTTGGCTGGCCAGGCCCAACCGCCTACGGCACGCTCCGCAGCCGGCACACTGGCAACCACTGGCGCATTGCCCGAAGAGGCCGGCGTGACCGGTTTACGGGTGCTGGCAGGCGCCGTGGCAGGAGCGCCCACAGGCCGCCGCGTGACCGTGGTGCGGCTTGACGAGGACGGGCTGGACACCACCGTGGTGCGGCTGCCGGAGCCGCTGCTGAATCGAATCGCCTGGCCCGGGCGAATGGTATAAGGCGCCCGGATGCCATTGCGTGCAGCCAGCTCCTTGTAGTCCCAACCATAACGGAAGGCGATGGAGAACAGGGTGTCGCCTGGCTTGACGATATATTGCCCGGAAGTCACTGCCGGACGCTTGGGAACGGTGTTGTTGCGGTCGACCACCCGCGCGCTGTTGCTGCCGGTGCTTGAGCAACCCACCAGAAGCGCGCCCATGGCCAATGCAATCACCAGAAGCTTGAAACCCGAGCCGTCCTTGCGCTGCCGAATGACTGTGTGACCCACCCGCGCTCCCCTCATGGTGCCGAAAATCGATATGAAGACAAGAAATGCAATATTGTTGCAATTATAACCAAGCCAGCCGGTATTGGCAGACGGCTACGAAAGACGAGCGCAAAACCCCGGTGCACGCTGTGCGTTAGCGCTTCGCACCGCCTGATAGACAGGGCGAAGCGACAAGAATTCGCCACCGGCACAAAAATACACCGCGCCTCATGCCTGCACAGCTCAGTTCAACAGACCTCAGGCCAGCGGACCATTGAGCAGCGGCACGAAACGCACAGCCCCCAGCACGCGACGGGAGAAACCATGCTCCTCGCGTACGATCAGCATCAGTTGCTGCGTTTCGCCGGCCGGCCCTACCGGGATGACCATGCGCCCACCGGGTGCCAGCTGGTCGAGCAGTGCCTGTGGCACCTCCGGCGCCACGGCGGTGACGATGATGCCATTGTACGGCGCAAGTGCCGGCCACCCCTCGCAACCGTCGCCCCAGCGGAATACCACGTTGCGCAGGTTCAGTTCCACCAGGCGCTCTTTGGCCCGATCCTGCAGTACCTTGATGCGCTCTACCGAGAACACCCGCTCGACCAGCTGGGCCAGGATAGCCGTCTGGTAACCCGAGCCGGTGCCAATCTCCAGCACCTTGTCCAGTGGCCCGGCCTCGAGCAACAGCTCGCTCATGTGAGCAACCATGAACGGCTGGGAGATGGTCTGGTTGTGGCCGATCGGCAGCGCGGTGTCTTCGTAAGCCCGATGCGCCAGCGCCTCGTCAACGAACAGGTGGCGCGGCGTACGCCGGATCACGTCGAGCACCTTGGGGTTCGAAACACCCTCCTCGCACAAGCGCTGGATCAGCCGCTCCCGGGTACGCTGAGAGGTCATGCCGATGCCACGCCGCAGCATATCGTCCTCACGCATCAGAGCAGGCCCTCCAGCCAACCATCGAGCTGCTCGAAGGCATCATTGAAGGTGCGATCGAGTTGCAGCGGGGTAATCGATACGTAGCCTTGCATCACCGCGTGGAAGTCGGTGCCCGGCCCGCCATCCTCGGCATCACCGGCCACGGCAATCCAGTAGCCTTCCTTGCCACGCGGGTTGACTACCTTGGTTGGCGCCGCCGCCCGCGCCCGGTGACCGAGACGGGTGAGCTGGATGCCACGGATGTGCTCCAGCGGCAAGTTGGGAATATTGATGTTGAGTACGGTGCGTGGCGGCAACGCCAGGCGCGACTGTGCCTCGACCAGGCGGCGGGCGATATAGGCCGCGGTCGGCAGGTTGTCCGGCTGGCGCGACAACAGCGAGAACGCCAGCGAGGTACCGCCGAGGAAGCGGCCTTCCAGCGCCGCAGCGACCGTACCCGAATACAGCACGTCATCGCCCAGGTTGGCACCGAGGTTGATCCCCGATACGACCATGTCCGGCGTCTGCGGCAACAGCCCATTGAGCCCCAGGTGCACGCAATCGGTCGGCGTGCCATTGAGGCTGATGAAGCCATTGGCCAGGGTCTGCGGATGCAGTGGCCGGTCCAGCGTCAGCGAACTGCTGGCGCCGCTCTTGTCTTGATCCGGGGCGATCACCGCGCACTCGGCATAATCCACCAGCGCAGCATGCAGCGCGGCGATGCCAGGTGCGGTAACACCGTCGTCATTCGAAATCAGAATACGCATGGGCTGTCCGTCTGCCCTGCCGACACCAGATCCACGACTTCACGCACCACCACGGTGGCGAAGCATCCGGCCGGCAGGACGAATTCCAGTTGCAGGATATCAGGCTCGGGATAATGCCACGTCAGGCCGCCAATAGGGAGCCGCAGAATTCGTCGTTCGTGATCCATGCCCGCCTGGGCCAACCACTGGCAAAGTGCTGGCTGACTTGAGCCGATAGCGTTTTCCAGCTGGGCAGGCGCAGCGCCAGCAGGCGAAGCGCCCTCCCCCCACATCGGGCCGGTCGGATGCAGGTCGAGAATCGCCAGGCGCGGGTCGCCACATTCTGCCTCACCCGCCGGGAAGAAACTGCGGCTGTCGGTGAACGCCAGCAGGTCCCCGACCTGGGCTCGGGCCCAGCTACCGTCAGCGACACGCGCAGCCAGCACCTGATTGAACAGGTAGCTGCGCCCGGCCGAAAGCAGCCGCGAACGCACGTTGCGCTGTTCAGGCAAAGCCTTGCGTACGGCCCAATCGAGGGCGTCATGGACGTTGCCACCGCCGTGCCCGAAGCGCTGGGTGCCGAAATAGTTGGGCACACCTTGCCGCCTGAGCTGTTCCAGACGCGCATCAACCGCCTGGTGATCGGCAGCCAAGGCCGTCAGGCGCAAGGTGAAACCGTTGGCCGAATGCGCCCCGCGCTGCAGTTTGCGCTGGTGACGCACCTGCTTGAGCACACGCAGGCTGGCATCCTCGGCTCGCGACAGATCCGGGTCGGCCTTGCCCGGCAGGTGCAGGCTGAACCACTGGCGGGTCAGCGCCTGGCGGTCCTTGAGGCCGGCGTAGCTGATGCTGCGCACCGGCACGCCAGCGGCGCGGGCGAGGCGCCGGGCAGCTTCTTCAGTGTTCAGATCACGCTTCTCGACCCACAGCCACAGGTGCTCGCCCTGGCCCGATAGCGGGATATCCAGGACTTCGTCAACCTGAAAGTCTTCGGCAACCGCTTTGAGGACGGCGGTACCCAGGGATTCACCCGATGCGCGCGGGCCCAGCAGTTCCAGTTCGGTCATGCTGGCAGCAGCAGGGCGACCGAATGCACGGCAATGCCCTCCTCGCGACCGGTAAAGCCCAGCTTCTCTGTGGTGGTGGCCTTGACATTGACCTGGTCGAGCTCGACCTGCAGGTCTTCGGCGATCAGCTGGCGCATGGTTTCGATGTGTGGGGCCATTTTCGGTGCCTGGGCGACGATGGTGGCGTCAACGTTGCCGACCTTCCAGCCCTTGGCCTTGACGATGCCGACTACATGGCGCAGCAGCGCGCGGCTGTCAGCCCCCTTGAACTGCGGGTCAGTGTCAGGGAAGTGCTTGCCGATGTCGCCCAGTGCCGCAGCGCCAAGCAAGGCATCGCTCAGGGCGTGCAGCAGCACGTCACCGTCGGAATGGGCCAGCAGGCCGTATTTGTGCGGGATGCGCACCCCGCCCAAGGTAATGAAATCACCGTCGCAGAAACGGTGCACATCGTAGCCGTGGCCAATACGCATAAGAAAACGCCCTGAAAGAGTCAGGGCGTGATTCTACCTGCTTTGCAGCGGGTTTGGCGGCTTTTGGACCAGGGTGTTACACCCGCCCCAGTGCCACCGCATGATGGCGTAGGTGCTCCTCGATGAAGCTGGCAATGAAGTAGTAGCTATGGTCATAGCCCGGCTGCATACGCAGGGTCATTTCATGGCCACCTTTGCGTGCCGCCTGTTCCAGTGCTTCAGGCTTGAGTTGCTTCTCGAGGAAGTCGTCACGGTCGCCCTGGTCCACCAGCAACGGCGGGCATTGGCCAGCAGGGGTTTCAGCCAGCAGCACGCTGGCATCCCACTCACGCCAGCGCCCACGGTCTTCACCCAGGTAGCGGCTGAAGGCCTTCTCGCCCCACGGACAATCCATCGGATTGCTGATCGGCGAGAATGCCGACACCGAGCGGTAGCGCCCCGGGTTGCGCAAGGCGCACACCAGCGCGCCATGGCCCCCCATGGAGTGGCCGCTGATGCTGCGCTCGCCCGACGCCGGGAAATGTGCCTCGATCAGGGCTGGCAACTCCTCCACCACATAGTCATGCATGCGGTAGTGCTGGGCCCAGGGTTGCTGGGTAGCGTTGAGGTAGAAGCCCGCCCCCAGGCCGAAGTCCCAGGCGCCGTCCGGATCGCCCGGCACCTGCTCGCCACGCGGACTGGTGTCGGGAGCAACGATGATCAGCCCCAGCTCGGCGGCCAGACGCTGGGCGCCGGCCTTCTGCATGAAGTTCTCGTCGGTGCAGGTGAGGCCGCTGAGCCAGTACAGTACCGGCAGCTTTTCGCCCTGCTCGGCGTGCGGCGGCAGGTACACAGCGAACACCATGTCGCAACCCAGCACCTTGGAGTGATGCCGGTAACGCTTGTGCCAGCCGCCGAAGCTCTTCTGGCAGGAGATGTTATCCAGGCTCATGGCAAACCTCAGAAGTGGATCACGCTACGGATGCTCTTGCCTTCATGCATCAGGTCGAAGGCCTTGTTGATGTCTTCCAGACCCATCGTGTGGGTGATGAAGGTGTCCAGCGGGATCTCGCCTTTCTCGGACATTTCCACGTAGCTCGGCAGCTCGCTGCGGCCACGCACGCCGCCGAACGCCGAACCACGCCAAACCCGACCGGTCACCAGCTGGAACGGACGCGTGGAAATTTCCTGGCCGGCACCGGCCACACCGATGATGACCGACTCACCCCAGCCCTTGTGGCAGCATTCCAGGGCGGCGCGCATCAGTTGAACGTTGCCGATGCACTCGAAGGAGAAGTCCACGCCGCCATCGGTGAGGTCGACGATCACTTCCTGGATCGGGCGATCGTAGTCTTTCGGGTTGACGCAATCGGTGGCACCCAGCTGGCGGGCGATTTCGAACTTGGCCGGGTTGATGTCGATGGCGATGATACGCGAGGCCTTGGCCTTGACCGCACCGATCACGGCCGACAGGCCGATGCCACCGAGGCCGAAGATGGCCACGGTATCACCCGGCTTGACCTTGGCAGTGTTGAGCACCGCGCCGATACCGGTGGTCACGCCGCAACCCAGCAGGCAGACCTTCTCCAGTGGTGCTTCTTTCTGGATCTTGGCCACGGAAATTTCCGGCAGCACGGTGTATTCGGAGAAGGTCGAGGTACCCATGTAGTGGAACAGCTCCTGGCCCTTGTACGAGAAGCGCGTGGTGCCGTCCGGCATCAGGCCCTTGCCCTGGGTGGCGCGGATGGCCTGGCACAGGTTGGTCTTGCCCGAGAGGCAGAACTTGCACTTGCCGCATTCCGGGGTGTACAGCGGGATGACGTGGTCACCTACAGCGACCGAGGTGACCCCCTCGCCTACCGCTTCGACGATTGCACCACCTTCGTGGCCGAGGATCGATGGGAAGATACCCTCCGGGTCAGCACCGGACAGGGTATAGGCATCGGTGTGGCAGACACCGCTGGCGACCACGCGCAGCAGCACTTCACCGGCCTTTGGCATGGCCACGTCGACTTCGACGATTTCCAGGGGTTTCTTGGCTTCGAAGGCTACGGCAGCACGGGACTTGATCATCAAAGGTCTCCAGACAGTGGGTCGATTCAGTCTTGCAGTGTAATTCAGCGCCTTTTGATGAATAATCAGGCCAAAGACAAAACATTATTGCCATACAGGGATAATCAATGAGCAGCCGATGGGAAGGCATCGACGAATTCGTCGCCGTGGCCGAATCGGGCCAGTTCACTGCCGCCGCCGAACGCCTGGGGGTTTCCTCATCGCACATCAGCCGGCAGATCGCCCGGCTGGAAGAACGCCTGCAAACGCGCTTGCTGTACCGCAGTACCCGCCGGGTAACCCTGAGCGAGGCCGGGCAGACCTTCCTGCAGCATTGCCAGCGCTTGCAGGATGGCCGTGAGGAAGCGCTGCGCGCCATGGGCGACCTGGCCAGCGAACCCAAGGGGTTGCTGCGCATGACCTGCGCTGTGGCCTACGGCGAGCGCTTCATCGTGCCGCTGGTGACGCGATTCATGGCGCTGTACCCGCAGCTGCGCGTGGATGTGGAACTGAGCAACCACACCCTCGACCTGCTGCATGAAGGCATGGACCTGGCCATCCGCCTGGGTCGCCTGGCCGACTCTCGCTTGGTGGCTACCCGCCTGGCGCCGAGGCGCATGTACCTGTGCGCCTCGCCGGCCTATCTTGAGCGTTATGGCCGGCCGCACAGCCTGTCGGAGCTGGCGCGGCACAATTGCCTGGTGGGGAGTTCGGACTTGTGGGCACTACAGCAGGATGGCCGTGAGATCAGCCAGCGGGTACAGGGCAACTGGCGCTGCAACAGTGGCCAGGCAGTGCTGGATGCGGCGTTACAAGGGATAGGGTTATGCCAGTTGCCGGATTACTACGTGCTGGAACACCTCAATAGCGGTGCGCTGGTGTCGCTGCTGGAGGCGCACCAGCCGCCGAATACGGCGGTATGGGCGCTGTATCCGCAGCAGAGGCACCTGTCGCCGAAGGTACGGCGGCTGGTGGATTACCTGAAGGAGGGGTTGGCAGGGTTGCCGGAATATCGTTTCGGCTGACGGGATGTGCTGCATGTACTGGCCTCTTCGCGGGTGAACCCGCTCCTACG